>CAZSWL010000203.1:0-8236 GCA_964610725.1 uncultured Bauldia sp. | reverse complement strand
CTTCGAGGGCGACAGCCACGTGGAGTGGTTCGAGGGCAACTTCGCCGACTACGAGGCCGACAAGATCCGTCGCCTCGGCGCCGAGGCGGTCAACCACCACCGGGTGAAGTACAAGCAGTTCGCAAGGGCGTGAGGGGGCGCGTTCACGCCGCCTTCCGCCGTGCCCCGACCAGCGTGTTGGCGTCGAGGCCCCATTCCTCGGCAAGCGTGCGGATCATCGCTTTCGACAGATCGCGCTTGCCGCCGAGCACCTCAGCGGCGCGGCTCGACGAGCCGAGCAGGCGGGCGAGGTCGGCTTGGGTCAGGCCGCGGTTGTCCATCGACGCTTTGAGGTACTCGACCGGGTCCATCGGTCGGTCGGGAACATGCTCGGCTTCATAGGCCATGACCAGAATGGTCAGCAGTTCCAGTTCCTCGTTGGTCTCGGCATCGGGCCGCACAACCAGTTTGTCGATGCGCTTGACCGCAGCGCGATAGTCGCCCTCGCGTCGGATCGGCTTCGGCGGTTTCATCGGTCAAATCCTTCTTGCGTCGATCCGGTCGTATTGGGCGTGCGTGCCGACGAACCGTATGTACAGCCGGCCCTTGGCGAGCAGGCACAAGACCACCAGCCGGTACTTGTTGCCACCGAGTTTGAAAACGACACGATTGTCTCCGATCACGTCGGCCGTTCGTGTGTAGGCCTTGATGTCGTGCATCGTGCGCCACTTGGCGCGCTCAGCATCCTTGAGCCATGCGCGGAGCAGGGTCTCGGCCTGCCGATGCCGGCGCCAGAACTCCTGAAGCGTCTTCTTCTTGACGACATGCATCGGCCAGAATACTCCCATTTTGGGAGCGAAACAAGCAACCTTGGCAGTGATTGCCCCGCGCCACTTGCCGCTGACCGCGGTGGCCGTTTCGGCTAATGTCCGGCGCGGAAAGCACCATGGATAGCCCGCAACCCTTGACCGGTACCGTCGTTGCCTGCCTGATCGCCGACGGCGACGACTTCGTGTCGCGGCCGGTGGAGGCGCTCACCCTCGATTTCGGCGGCATCGTCGGCGACCTCCACGCCGGGGTGACGCGGCCGTCGACGTCGCGCGAGCCGTGGTATGCGCGCGGCACCGAGATCAGGAACGACCGTCAGCTCACCATCCTCGGCGAGGATGAGCTTGCCGCCGTCGCCGCGGCGATGGAGCTGCCGGCGATCGACCCGGCGTGGATCGGGGCCAACCTGGTGGTGGCCGGCATCGCCAACCTCACCCAGCTTCCGCCGCGCACCCGGCTGTTCTTCGACGGCGGCGCGACCCTCGTCGTCGAGGAAGAGAACGGTCCCTGCCGCACCGCCGGCGCGTCGATCGCCCGCCATTTTCCAGAGCGCCAGGGTGTCGACCTGGCGTTTGCCGAGCTTGCCCGCCACCGGCGCGGAGTGGTCGCCTCGGTCGAGAAGCCGGGCACCATCCGGGCCGGGGAGGCGTTCGGCCTGCGGCCGCGGCGGCCCGTCCCCGGCGAGCGATGACCGCCTGGTCGCCCTCCCAGTACCTTCAGTTCGCCGACGAGCGCACGCGGGCGGCGCGCGACCTCCTCGCCGCCGTGCCGCTCGGCGAGGCCGGCCGCGTGGTCGACATCGGCTGCGGGCCGGGCAACTCGAGCGAGCTTCTCGCCAAGCGATTCCCCGGCGCCGACCTGGTCGGCCTCGATGCGTCGGCCGAGATGCTGGCGGCGGCGCGCAAGAGGCTGCCGGCGGCGACGTTTGTGCGGGCCGATGTCGTCGACTGGAGGCCACCGGCTCCCGTCGACCTCATGTTCGCCAACGCGGTGTTGCAGTGGGTGCCCGACCACGTTGCCGTGCTCGCCCGGCTGATGGACGGCCTTGCCGACGGCGGCGCGCTCGCCGTGCAGATGCCCGACAATCTCGGCGAGCCATGTCAGACCCTGATGGGGACGGCGGCGGAAGAGGCGGGGTTGGCGGCACGCCTCGCCGGGGCCGAGAGCCGGCGTGAGCAGATCGCGCCGCCCGCCGTCTACTACGACCGCCTCAAGTCAAAGGCCGCCTTCGTCGACATATGGCGGACGGTCTACCACCATTCGCTGGCCGGGCCCGCCGCGATCGTCGAATGGTTCAGATCGACCGGACTTCGGCCTTATCTCGATCATCTCGATGCCGCCGAACAGGAGGCGTACCTCGCCCGGTATCAGGCGCTGGTGGCGGAGGCTTATCCACCGCGAAGCGACGGGCGGGTCTTGCTTGCCTTCCCGCGGTTGTTCATCGTGGCGATCAAGGCGTCGGTGCGCGACGAGCCTCGGGAAGCGAACCGGGCTGACGATCGTCTTTGATCCCGGTCAAATTCCTCCGAGCAGCCGTCGGTTAGGGCTTGGGTGCGTCGGTCCGTGCGGCGATCGGCGACGGTACGGCGGGAACAACACAAGGCTTCGTCATGAACCTCGACCCGGTATTCCTCTCCCGGCTTCAGTTCGCCTTCACCGTCGCATTTCACATCATCTTCCCGAGCTTCACCATCGGCGTCTCGGCGTTCATCGCTACGCTGCTGGTCATGTGGCGGCGCACCGGGCTCGAGCGCTACCGCACGCTCGCCCGTTTCTGGACGCGCATCTTCGCGGTATCGTTCGCCATGGGCGTGGTCTCCGGCCTGGTCCTGTCGTACCAGTTCGGCACCAACTGGAGCCATTTCTCCGAGGTGGTCGGCAACGTGGTCAGCCCACTGATCGGCTACGAGGTGCTCACCGCCTTTTTCCTCGAGGCGACCTTCCTCGGCGTCATGCTGTTCGGCTGGCAGCGGGTGCCGCCGTGGCTGCACGTGCTGTCGGCCATTCTGGTGGCGATCGGGACGGTGTTCTCCGCCTTCTGGATCATCTCGGCCAACTCGTGGATGCAATATCCGGCCGGCTACACGGTGAGCGACGGCTTCGCCTATCCGGCCGACTGGCTCGCCGTCATCTTCAACCCGACCTTCCCGTGGCGGCTGATCCACATGGTGACCGCCGCCTATCTCACCACCGCGTTCGTGGTGCTGGCGACCGGTGCGCGCTACCTCGTCGCCGGCCGCAACGGCGACCACGCCATGACGATGCTGAGGATGGGAATCGTCATGGCGGCGATACTGGCGCCGCTGCAGCTCATCATCGGTGATCAGCATGGTCTGGTTGCCGCCCACTACCAGCCGGCCAAGGTTGCCGCCATCGAAGGACATTGGGACAGCGTCGGGCCGGCGCCGCTGGTGCTGTTCGCCATTCCCAACGAGGCGGCCGAGCGCAACGACGCGGAGATCTCCATTCCCGACGGCGCCAGCCTGGTGATCACCCATTCGCTCACCGGAACCTTTCCGGGTCTCAAGGACTTCGTGCCCGCCGACCGGCCGCCGGTGGCGTGGCCGTTCTACGCGTTCCGGGTGATGGTCGGCATCGGCCTGCTGATGATCGTGCTGGCATGGTGGGGCGCGTGGCAGATGTGGCGCGGGCGGCTCGAATCCTCGCCGGCATTCCTGCGGCTGGCGGCGCTGTCGTGGCCCGGCGGTTTCATCGCCATCCTGTCCGGATGGATCGTCGCCGAGGTCGGCCGCCAGCCGTGGCTGGTGACCGGGCTGTTGCGAACCGACGAGGCCGCTTCGCCGGTCAGCGGCGGTGAGGTGGCGACGACGCTGGTGCTCTTCCTGATCGTCTATGCCGTCGTGTTCGCGGCCGGCATCTATTACATGAACCGCCTGATCAACCGCGGCCCGAGCGACGAAGGCACGTCGGTCGAGGGCGTCGCCAGCCGTCCGATCTCGGCGGCGGCCGGGGGAGGGTAGACCGATGCTCGCCACCTATCTGCCGGTCATCTGGGGGGTTCTGATCGCCGTGGGGGTGGCCATGTACGTCGTCCTCGACGGCTTCGATCTCGGCATCGGCATCCTGTTCCCGTTCGCCCGCGACGAGCAGGAGCGCGACCACATGATGAACTCGGTCGCGCCGTTCTGGGACGGCAACGAAACCTGGCTCATCCTGGGCGGCGGCGGCCTGTGGGTGGCCTTCCCCAAGGCCTATGCGATCATCATGCCGGCCTTCTACCTGCCGGTGATCGTCATGCTGCTGGCACTCATCTTCCGCGGCGTCTCGTTCGAGTTCCGCTTCGTCGCCAAGCCGCGCCACCGCGCCTGGGACTTCGCCTTCTTCGCCGGCTCGACCATCGCCGCCTTCGCCCAGGGCGTCATCCTCGGCGGCCTCATCCAGGGCATCACCGTTGTCGACGGGCGCTACGGCGGCGGCCCGTTCGATTGGGCGACGCCGTTCGGGCTCCTGTGCGGTGTGGGGCTCGTGGCCGGCTACGCGCTGCTTGGCGCCACCTGGCTGATCGTCAAGACAGAGGGTCCGCTGGCGGAGCGGGCGCGCGCCCAGGCGCGCGGCCTGCTCATCGTGGTGCTCCTCTTCATCGTCGCCGTCAGCGCGTGGACGCCGCTGGCGTTCGCACGCATTTCCGAGCGCTGGTTCGCCACGCCCAACATCTTCTTCCTGTGGCCGGTGCCGCTGGTCACGGTGGCGCTCGCCTGGCTGGTGTGGCGGGGCCTCGAGCGAGGACGCGAGCTGACGCCGTTCGTCGGCGTGGTGGGCTTGTTCCTGCTGTCGTTCCTCGGCCTGGCGATCTCGACCTTCCCCTACCTGGTGCCGCCGACGCTGACGGTGTGGGATACGGCCGCCGTGCCCGAAAGCCAGATCTTCACCCTGATCGGCGTGGTCTTCACGCTGCCGATCATTCTGGCCTACATCGCCTTCGTCTACTGGACCTTCCGCGCCAAGGTCACCGCCTCGGCAACGGTCGGCTATCACTGAGCCATCAGCGGTCGCCATGCGCGACCGGCTCGAAAGGTAGCGCGACAGGGGTCCCGTGGCCGCGCTGGCGGTCGGCCGCCGGGCCCGCGCGATCGCCCGCCGGCCTTGCGGAAACGGGCGCCCTTGTCCATCTCCGCGCTTGCGCGGCCCCTCTGCCCACTTGTGCGCTGCCCATTGCCAACGTCCCACTTCAGGTATAAGGATATCTTTATATCATTCGATGGAGGACGCCGTGGCTCGTACCATACCGCTCCCGGTCGAGCCGGCGATCGCCGCCTTGAAGGCCGCCGGAGAAGCCACTCGTCTGCGCATCGTGGCGCTGCTCGGCGCGGCCGAGCTGACCGTCAAGGACCTGACCGCCATCCTCGGTCAGTCGCAGCCGCGCATCTCGCGCCACCTGAAGCTGTTGACGGCCGCCGGCCTCATCGACCGCCACCCGGAAGGGGCATGGGTGTTCTACCGGCTGACCGACAAGGAGCCGGCGCGGCGGTTCGTCAGCCACCTCATGGAACTGGTGGATCACAACGACCCGGTGCTCGCGCGCGACCGCGAGCGGCTCGCGGCGGTCAAGCGCGAGTACGCCGACAGCGCCCAGCGCTATTTCGCCGCCAACGCCGGCGAGTGGGACAGCATCCGCGCGCTGCACGTGGCGGAGGACGCGGTCGAGGCAGCGATGCTTGAGGCGCTCGGCGAGCGCGTGTTCGACAGCCTGCTGGATCTCGGCACCGGCACCGGCAGGCTGCTCGAGTTGTTCGCTCCGCTCTACCGGAGGGCGGTCGGCATCGACGCCTCCAGCGACATGCTCGCCGTCGCGCGCGCCAACCTCGACCGCGCCGGCATCGCCAACGCGCAGGTTCGTCTCGGTGACATCCACCACCTGCCGTTCGCGCGCAACTCCTTCGACGTGGTCACCATCCATCAGGTGCTCCACTATCTCGACGATCCCGAGCGGGCGATCACCGAGGCGGCGCGGGTGCTGAGGCCGGGCGGGCGCCTGCTGGTGGTCGATTTCGCGCCGCACGACCTTGAGTTCCTGCGCCAGCGCCACGCCCACCGCCGGCTGGGCTTCGCGCGCCATGCGATGCGCCAGTGGCTGGAGGCGCCGGGACTGGCGCTGGAAAGCGCCCGCGATCTGGCACCCGGCGGTCAGGCCGGCGACAAGCTGACGGTGACGCTATGGCTCGCCAAGGATCGCCGCATCGCGCTCGCCGGCGAGGGGCGCGAGGTGGCATGATGGAACCCTCGTTGACCCGTGCCAGCCGCCGCCCCGACCCCGGCCGGGGGCTCGCGGTATCGTTCGAGTTCTTTCCACCGAAGACGGCCGAGATGGAGGCGACCCTGTGGCGCTCGATCGAGCGGCTGGCGCCGCTTGCACCGGCCTTCGTCTCGGTCACCTACGGTGCCGGCGGCTCGACGCGGGAGCGCACCCACGCCACGGTCAAGCGCATCCTCGCCGACACCCGCCTGACGCCCGCCGCCCATCTCACCTGCGTCGCCGCCACGCGCGATGAGGTCGACGCGGTGGTCGAAGCCTACAGTGACATCGGGGTGTGCCATATCGTGGCGCTGCGCGGCGACCCGGCGGGCGGGCTCGGCACCCGCTACGAGCCGACTTCCGGCGGCTATGCCTATGCCGCCGATCTCGTCACCGGCATCAAGCGCCGCCACCCGGCGATGGAGGTGTCGGTCGCCGCCTACGTCGAGCGCCACCCCGAAAGCCGCGACTGGACGAGCGAGCTCGACAACCTCAAGCGCAAGGTGGATGCGGGCGCCAACCGCGCCATCACCCAGTTCTTCTTCGACAACGATCTGTTCGACGCCTTCCGCGAGCGGCTGGCCGCGGCCAACATCGCGCTGCCGGTGGTTCCAGGCATCGTGCCGGTGACCAACTTCGCCCACACCGCCCGCTTCGCCGCCAAGGCAGGCGCGAGCGTGCCGGCGTGGCTGGCGGCCCGTTTCGAGGGGCTGGACGAGGATCCGACCACCCGCCAGCTGGTCGCGGCGGCGGTGGCCGCCGAGCAGGTGCTCGACCTCGTCGACCGCGGTGTCACCCAGTTCCACTTCTACACGATGAATCGCGCCGATCTGGTTTATGCCATTTGCCATTTGCTGGGACTGAGGCCGGCGAAACGGGCCGCGACGGAGGCGGCGGCATGACCGACGATACAGCCGACAAGATCCGCGCCATCGCCGCCAAGCGCATTATCATGCTCGACGGGGCCATGGGCACCGCCATCCAGGCGCTCAGGCTGTCTGAGGCCGACTTCCGGGGGACGCGGTTCGCCGACTGGCCGCGCGAGGTGCGCGGCAACAACGACCTCCTCAATCTGACGCGGCCGGATGCGATTGCCGCCATCCACCGCGCCTATCTCGACGCCGGCGCCGACATCGTCGAATCGAACACCTTCTCCTCGACGACGATCGCCCAGGCCGACTACGGCATGGAGGGCCTTGCCTTCGAGCTCAACCGCGAGGGGGCGCGCATCGCCCGTGAGGCCGCCGACGCGGCGAGTGCGGCGACGCCCGACAAGCCGCGTTTCGTCGCCGGCGCCATCGGGCCGACCAACCGCTCCGCCTCGATCTCGCCGGAGGTCGCCAATCCCGGCTTCCGCAACATCACGTTCAGGGAACTCACCGCCGCCTATGGTGAGGCGGCGAGAGGCCTGATTGCCGGCGGTGCCGACCTGCTGCTGCTGGAGACGGTGTTCGATACCCTCAATGCCAAGGCGGCGATCTTCGCCTTCGAGGAGGTCTTCGCCGAGATCGGCCGGCGGCTGCCGGTGATGATTTCCGGCACGATCACCGACCGCTCGGGCCGCACGCTGTCGGGCCAGACGCCGACGGCGTTCTGGTACTCGGTGCGGCATGCGAGACCGCTGACCGTCGGGCTCAACTGCGCGCTCGGGGCACGCGAGATGCGCGCCCACATTGCAGAGCTTGCGCGCGTCGCCGACACGCTGATCTGCGCCTATCCCAACGCGGGGCTGCCCAACGAGTTCGGCGAGTACGACGAGAGCCCACAGGCGATGGCGGCCCAGCTTGGCGAGTTCGCCCGCGCCGGTCTGGTCAACGTGGTCGGCGGCTGCTGCGGCACGACGCCGGAGCACATCCGCCAGATCGCGGCGGCCGTCGAGGGCGTACCGCCGCGGGTGGTACCGACGGTGCCGGCTAAGATGCGCCTCTCCGGCCTCGAGCCGTTCGAGGTGGTGGCGTGAGGGCATCGGAGTTGCGTGGATGAGCGAGGGGACCGCCACCTTCGTCAACATCGGCGAGCGCACCAACGTCACCGGCTCGGCGCGATTCCGCAAACTGATCACCGCCGGTGACTACGCCGGCGCGCTCGCGGTCGCCCGCGACCAGGTGGCGAACGGCGCCCAGGTGCTCGACGTCAACATGGACGAGGGCCTGCTCGATTCCGAGCAGGCGATGG
>CAZSWL010000202.1:0-3187 GCA_964610725.1 uncultured Bauldia sp. | reverse complement strand
CGGGCTTGCGCGGAAACGAAGTTCATTGTCGGTGACCCGATAAACGAGGCGACGAACTTGTTCTCCGGGCGCGAGTAAAGCTGCATCGGCGTGCCGATCTGGCGGATGACACCCGCCTCAAGCACGACGATCCTGTCCGCCAGCGTCATCGCTTCCACCTGATCGTGGGTGACGTAAATCATGGTCGCCTGCAGATTCTTGTGCAGCTTGGCGATCTCAACGCGCATCTGCACCCTCAGCATGGCATCGAGATTGGAAAGCGGCTCGTCGAACAGGAAAACATGCGGCTCACGCACGAGCGCCCGTCCGATCGCCACCCGTTGCCGCTGACCACCCGAGAGCTGCGCCGGGCGCCGATCGAGCAGGTCTCCGAGCTGCAACATGTTGGCGACCTCGTTCGTGCGGCTCTCGATCACCTCTTTGGGCGCCTTGGCAACCCGCAGGCTGAATGAAATGTTCTGACGTACCGTCATGTGCGGGTAGAGCGCGTAGGATTGGAACACCATTGCAATGCGCCGTTTCGCAGGTGAAATTCCAGTGACGTCGACGCCGTCTATGAACACGCGTCCTTCGGTGGCGGCCTCAAGACCGGCAATTATCCGCAGCAGCGTCGACTTTCCACAACCCGAGGGTCCGAGGAGCGCGCAGAAGCGCCCCTTTTCGACGCTGAGGTCGAGCATACGGATGGCTTCAACAGAGCCATATCGCTTCTTGACGCCCCGCAGTTCAACCTGGCTCACCGGTTCCATTCTTGCCTTTCCAATCGCCGACCTGGCGGACGACCGAGCTGAATAGATAACAGTATCCCCTTGCCGAGTCTTGGCTTGCGATGCGGCAGAAGTCGCGGGCGCGGTGGCCGGAGGGGCGTTTTGGGCGTGCCGCCGCCGGGTGGTCTTCGACCGCGGCGTGCGGACTGCAACCCGGGTCTCGGTTTCCTATCGCCGTCGCGTCACCAGGCGGAAGAAGACGATGGTCAGGCTGAGCACTATCAGCAACAGGACGAAAGAGACCGCCGCACCTTCGTTGATGCTCAAGCCGAGGAACGCCCGCTTGTAGGCAAAATAGCTCAACAGATCAGTGGAAATGCCCGGCCCACCCTTGGTCAGCACGTAAACAAGGTCGTACGTCCGCGTCTCGTTGATCAGCTGGATGATGATGGCGATCGCCGCCACCGGCCGCAACATCGGCAGGGTCAGATACCAGAACTGCTGCAGCTCGTTGGCGCCGTCGACCTCTGCGGCCTCGTACGGCTCCTTCGGCAACGATGCGAGACCCGCGGCCAGGATCAGAATCACGAACGAGACCTGCTGCCAGATGTCGACGAACACCACGGTCCAGAAGGCAAGATCGGTCGAACCCAGCCAATCGACCCCCGCGACGCCGGCCAACTCCAGGAGCCGGTTGATTATCCCGAGATTGGGTTGCAGCAGCATGTGCCAGATCAGGCCGACGCTGACCGGCGACATCGCCATCGGCACCGTCAGGATCGCGAAATAGACGGCCTTCAGCCGCAGCACGCGATTAAGCATTAGCGCGACGCCGAGGCCGATCACGAATTCGCCAACGACCGTGACGACCGCGTAGACCACGGTGGTGCGGATCGAATGCCAGAAATAGACGTCCGCCATCACGGTGCGGAAGTTGTCGAACCCGACGAGGGGCATGAGGCGCGTGTGCAGCAGCGTGAAGCTGGAGATCGTCAACAGGACCGCGTAGGCAAGCGGAAAGCCCATGACGATGGCGATCGCGCCGAGACCCGGTGCGGCGAACTTCCAGCCGGTTGCTCGCCAGCGGTCACGGCCGCGGCGCCTGTCGGAACGTGCGGCGATAGCGGCCTGGCTCATCGTGCGGCGATCGCGAAAAATAGAGGCCCCCGGGGCGCTCGGCCCCGGGGGTTCGTGAGCGGAAGCGGCGGCGCTATTGCCCCGCCTTCTTCATGAGGTCGTCGAGCCCCTGCGCCGCCGCCTTGAGGGCGTCGGCGGGCGTGGCGTCACCGGAGCCGGCCAGCGACAGCTGGCGGCCGAGCACGTCCTCGTATTGCGCGGTGTAGGTGAGGATCGGGAACGACTCGCCGCTCGCCACGATTTCCAGCGCTTGCTTGTAGTAGGGGTATTTGGCGACCGCGGCGGGATCCTCGAACACGTCGGAGCGGACCGGCGCATGGCCCTGCAGCGCCCGCTTGACGGCGATATCCTTGCCCTGGACCCAGCTGATGAACTTCCAAGCGGCGTCCTGAAGCTCAGGGCTCTCGTTCTTGGGGATCGCCCAGCCCCAGCCGCCGCTCTCGCCGTGGCCACCCGGCATCACCGTCACCGCCACCTTGCCGGCGGCGTTGGGGCAGGAGTCCTTGTTATCGACCTGCGGCAGCATCCACCAGTAGGTCACCATGCTCCACGCCTTGCCGTCGCACATCAGGCGGAAGGTGTCGTCGAGCGTCGCCGACAGGGCGCCCGTCTGGGCACCGTTCTTGATATTGTCGACGTACATCTGCAGCGCCTGGACGCCCTGTGGGCTATCGAGCACGACCTTGCGGTTATCGTCGAGATAGCGCCCGCCGTTGGCGAACAGGTAGTTGGAGAACTCCATGCTGTTGGGATCGCCGCGCTGCGACTGCATGGCGGAGCCGGCAACCCCGGCGTTGGCGCTCATGAACTTCGACAATTCGACGTAGTCGGCAAGCGTGGTCGGCAGGGCCAGGTCCTTGCCAGTCTGCGCCTTGTAGGCGTCCTTGAGCTTGGCGTCGTTCATCAGGTCTGTGCGGTAGAGCAGCCCCATCGAATAGTTGTACATGGGGATCATGTAGAGCTTGCCCTTGTGCCTGCCGACCATGTCCATCATCGAGGGGATGAACGGCTTCAGGTCGAACCCGGTCTTGTCGACGAACGGCTGCAGGTCAGCGAGCCAACCTGCTTCGGGAAATTCGCCGGCCCACAGGAAGTCCACCTCGAGCAGGTTGTAGTAGCTGGCGTTGCTCGTCAGTTGGGTCACCAGCTTGTCATGCATTTCGGAATAGACCAGCTTCTGGAACTCGACATGGATGCCGGTTTCCTTTTCGAAATCCGGCAGCATGGCCTCAACGATGGTGGTCTCGGGCACGTCCACCATGAGGGCGTGCAGGGTTATGTCCGCCGCGCGCGCAGGAGCAGCGGTCATCAGAGCGCCGAGCGAGACGGCGCCGACCATTGCG
>CAZSWL010000201.1:0-3557 GCA_964610725.1 uncultured Bauldia sp. | reverse complement strand
TGAAGGAGAAGTTGCTGGCGGCGCTGAGGGGCGGGGTCAAGGTTGTCCTCATCCCGGAGGACAATGCCAAGGACCTGGCGGAAATCCCCGATAACGTGAAGAGCGGCCTCGAAATAATCCCGGTGGCGCGGATGGACGACGTGATCAGGCGTGCGCTCGTTCGCCAACCGCAGCCGATCGAATGGGACGAGGCGAAGGGGCCGGTTACGCCGGCAGTCGCCGAGGACGAGGCCGCGACCGGCTTCACTGCTCACTAACCTACTGAACTACATGGTGAAATGGTGCCCGACCACCGGTCGGGCATCATCGTTACTGACAGGTCGCAATTCCGATCAAAATCGCGGGAATCCGCCGTTTTCGCTTGCCAGCGGTCATATTTCGCAGGACTCTCAAAGGCGAAGTCGGGGGCGCGATTCGCTTTCGGCTGTGATCCGGGAAAGGGATGTCTCATGAACAAGAATGATCTCATCGCGTCTGTCGCCGAGCGCACCGGCATGTCCAAGGCGGGCGCTGGCCAGGCTGTCGACGCGACATTCGATGCCATCACCGACGCCCTGAAGTCTGGCCAGGAGGTGAAGGTGATCGGCTTCGGCAATTTCGCGGTGGCCAAACGTGCCGCCAGCATGGGCCGCAATCCGCGCACCGGCGAGGCGATCAGCATCGCGGCCTCCAAGACGCCCAAGTTCAAAGCCGGCAAGGGTTTGAAGGACGCCGTCAACCGCTAGGACGCCGTCCGCAGCCATTGGTTTCAGGACCCCGGGCACGACCCGGGGTTCTTGCTGAAAGGGCCGGGGGAAGCGCGGCGGGCGGTGTCCGGCCGCGCGAGGATCAGAACCAGAGGCCCTCAGCCTATCTCCGGCAACGCCATCAGTCAGCTCAGGGGGTGCCACGATGGCCAGCATCAGTGGCAGGCCAAGCGCCGCACGGGTGTGCTTGAGCGCGATGGCTCAGGGATCGGCTGACGAGCGGGCGAGTGCCGTCGCGCACCACCGTTTAGCACGGTCCCATCGTGCGACGAACGAGGCTCATGCGTCGGACGCGGCTCGTGCGGCCGCGTGGGCGGTGCGCCCTGTCAGCAATCTGCCGTGGTCACCTTGATATCCTGTATGGTCGCACGGAGCGTGCAAGAAACCAGTCCACAACGGGCCCGGACGTCGAGATGGAGCAACGGCGACAAACCAAACCTGTCACGGAGCCCATGGGGTTCGAAGAACGGTCGCAACAACCGTCGCCTCAGCCAAACCTCGGCCGGTTTCAGAATAACTGGCGGGGCTTGTCGCGGGCCCTGCGGCGGGCCTCGCCGCCGCGGTTGTCCTGGCAGCGCGTCACCGTCATGGCGCTGGCGGCGCTGGCGCTGATCGTGGTGGACGGCTTGATTTTCGATGCACCGGTGGCGGCACGGACCCACGCGCTACCGGCTGCGGTGACGGCCTTCTTCCGGTTTGCCACTCGGTTCGGAAAATCGGATTGGTTGTTGATCCCGACGGCGGTGCTGATAGTGCTGGTCGGCGTCGGCGACTGGCGGCGGCCGCCCCGGCTGGTAGCGTCGGCGTGGCAGGAGATTGGTGCGTTCGCCGGCGTATTCTTCGTGGCGATCGCGCTGTCCGGTATCGTCAACGATGTCTTCAAGCCGCTGGTCGGCCGCAGCCGGCCTAACGCGCCAGCGGACGCGGTCGCCTTTTCGCCGTTCACGTTCGGATACGCCCACGCCAGCTTCCCCTCGGGTCACGCCAACACCATGGCGGCGCTGGCGGTGGTGGCCATCCTCGCTCTCGGAGCGCGGTCGCTGCCGATCGTCGCCGCCGCCATGATTGTGGCTATCAGCCGGGTCTTCCTCGGCGTCCATTACGTCAGCGACGTCGCCGCCGGCCTTCTTCTCGGGGGCACGGTCGCTTACCTGGTGGTCGCGTGGGCGGCCTCGGCCGGCATCGGCTTCAGGTTCGGTCCGTCCGGCCTCATCACGCCGCGCATGAACGCAACGCACCGGATTCTGTCGCGCCCGGGCGGGCTGGGGGCGATGTTGGCGGGTCTGTGGACGGCGATCGCCGGCGGCTAGCGGGTCGCTGGTTGTCGGGGGGGTGGCGGTGCGTTATCGATCGGCGCCCGCGACAAACGTTGGGCGGTTAGCTCAGCCGGTAGAGCGCCACGTTTACACCGTGGATGTCGGGAGTTCGAGTCTCTCACCGCCCACCAGCCTTCGCGTGTTCCTGCGCCATGGCCGGGCAGGTCTTGACGGCGCTGGGGCGGCGGCTGAGGGGCCGCCGGCCATCCTTGACTCGCCATCGGCCGTCGCTTAACTCACCGCCACCCGCGGCGAAATCCGCGCAGCGACACCCGCGGGGGTGTAGCTCAGTTGGTCTAGAGCGCCGGCCTGTCACGCCGGAGGTCGCGGGTTCGAGCCCCGTCACTCCCGCCACCCGCTTCTCCGGTTTGACTTGGCGCTTGTCGCCAAGTGGCGGAGGCTTGCCAGTTTCGGTCGGCTCGTTTAAGCCTCGACGCGGGCGCAAGACCACGGATTCCAGCATCACCGCCGGTTTCGCCGACCCTGCCGCAACGTTTGCAACGTGAAGGGCTTGCCGCGACATTGCGTTGCAACACATAACACGGCGAGGTCACCTTCGTCGCGAAAGTCTGGGGGAACGAGATGCACGATCTTCTGACCGCCTATCTGCCGCTCGTGGTGTTCATGGCGATTGCAGCGGCGATCGGGCTGGCGCTTCTGGTGGCGCCGTTCATCGTCGCCTACAAGAACCCGGATCCGGAAAAGCTGTCTGCCTACGAATGCGGTTTCAACGCGTTCGACGATGCGCGCATGAAGTTTGACGTGCGGTACTATCTGGTCGCCATCCTGTTCATCATCTTCGACCTGGAGGTGGCGTTCCTGTTTCCGTGGGCCATCTCGTTCGGCAAGCTCGGCTGGTACGGCTTCTGGTCGATGATGGTGTTCCTCGCCGTGCTCACCGTCGGCTATATCTACGAATGGCGCAAAGGGGCGTTGGAATGGGATTGAGCGCTCCCCCGGACACCGATCTCGCGGCGCCGTCGGGGCAGTCTCGTTCCGCCGCCGACGACCGCTTTTTCCTAGAGGTCAACAACGAGCTCGCCGACAAGGGCTTCCTGGTCACGACCACCGACGACTTGATCAACTGGGCGCGGACCGGCTCGCTGATGTGGATCACTTTCGGGCTCGCCTGCTGTGCCGTCGAAATGATGCAGATGTCGATGCCGCGCTACGACTGCGAGCGGTTCGGCTTCGCGCCGCGGGCGAGTCCGCGTCAGTCGGACGTAATGATCGTGGCGGGCACGCTGACCAACAAGATGGCGCCGGCGCTGCGCAAGGTCTACGACCAGATGCCCGAGCCGCGCTACGTCATCTCGATGGGTTCGTGCGCCAACGGCGGTGGCTATTACCATTATTCATATTCGGTCGTGCGGGGCTGCGACCGCGTCGTACCGGTCGATATCTACGTGCCGGGCTGCCCGCCGACTGCCGAGGCGCTGCTCTACGGCGTGCTGCTGTTGCAGAAAAAGATTCGCCGCACCGGAACGATCGAGCG
>CAZSWL010000200.1:0-6791 GCA_964610725.1 uncultured Bauldia sp. | reverse complement strand
CCCTGGGCAATTCGCGCGGGATGTCGCGGATGGTGCGCACGTTGGCGGTGACGTCCTCGCCGGTGACGCCGTCGCCGCGGGTGGCGCCGAGCACCAGCTTGCCCTTCTCGTAGCGCAGCGACGACGACAGTCCGTCGATCTTGGGTTCGGCAGTGAGTGCGATCGGATCGTCCCTGGGCCGCCCCAGGAACCGGTACATCTGGTCGAGGAAGCCGCGCACGTCGTCTTCGTCGAAGGCGTTCTCCAGCGACAGCATGGGAACGGCATGGCGCACCTCGGCGAAGCCGCCCGCCGGCGTCGCGCCGACCCTGAGCGAAGGCGAATCGAGACGCACGAGCGCAGGAAAGCGCGCCTCGATGGCCGCGTTGCGCGTTCTCAGCGCGTCGTAGTCGGCATCGGAGATGGTCGGCTTGTCTTGCTGGTAGTAGCGCCGGTCGTGAGCGGCGATTTCACGCGCCAGCCGGGCAAGCTCGGCCCCGGCCTCCGCCGCGTCGAGCTCCTCGACCGCCTTCGCCGCGCTTGCCGCGGTGCCGCGTTTCACCACGTTCGCCGTCCCTTGCGTCCACACCGAGATGTGCCCGACGCGGCCGCCGGCGGCAAGGCCTCACGAAGCGGCCGCTTGGTCCTCCACGGCGGCGACGCGAATGCTGCGCACGGCGACGACGAGGGCGGCCGCGAAGAGAGCGGCGCCGACCAGATAGGCGATGCCGGGCAGATGGATCGGCGCCCTGGCACCGATGAAATAATCGAACAGGCCACCCGATATCGGCGAGGCCACGATGCCGGAGGCGGTCGACATGGAGGTGATCGCCCCTTGCAGGATGCCCTGTTCGCTCGCCGGCACCGCGCGGGTGACCAGCGCCTGAATCGCCGGCCCGGTCACCCCCCAGCCGAGCACGTAGGGGACGGCAATCGCGTAGATCATCCACGGCCTGACGGCGAAGGCGAGCAGCACCATGAAAACGATCGCCACGGATATCCCCATGCGGATCGCGCGCTGTTCGCCGATCCTGGGGACGACGACCCGCACCAGCCCGCCCTGGGCAACCGCCGCCCACAGTCCGACGAAGGCCAGCGACAGGCCGACCTCGGCGGTGCCCCAATCGAACCGGTAGGCGGTGTAGAGGACCCAGTTGGCCTCGAGCATGCGCTCGGCGAGCCGGGTGAGCGCGAACACCGCGATCAGCGCGACGACGGTCGGGTAGCCCGCCACCGCCATCAGCGCGCCGACCGGGTTGGCCTGCCTCCATTCGAAGGGACGGCGGCTTTGCGCCGGCAGCGATTCGCCGAGCAGGAACCATGCGAAGACGAGGGCGACCACGCCCATGGCGGCAGCGGCGTAGAACGGCATCCGCGAGCCGTAGGCGCCGAGCAGGCCGCCGATCAGCGGGCCGGCGATGTAGCCGATGCCGAAGGCCACTCCGATCAGGCCGAAGCTCTGGGCCCGCCGCTCGGGCGGGGTGATGTCGGCGATGGAGGCGGTGGCGGTGGCGATCGAGGCGCCGAGCGCGCCGCCGATGAGGCGTGCCGCCACCACCCACCAGATGGTCGGCGCCACCGCCAGCAGAAGATAGTCAAGCGACAGGCCGGCCAGCGAGACGAGCAGGATCGGGCGGCGGCCGAAGCGATCGGACAGCGCCCCCATCGCCGGTCCGAGAACGAATTGCATCAGCGAATAGAGCCCGAGGAGCAGGCCGTAGACCGTCGAGGCGGTGCCGACCGTGCCGCCGGTGAGTTCCCGCACCAGCATCGGCACCACCGGCAGCATCAGCCCGATGCCCAGCACGTTGAAGACGATGACGACGATGAGGATCGATAAACGCGCGCGCTGCGAGCGGCCCGTTGCCTCGCCGACCCGGGTCACGCCGCCCCGACGATCAGCCGCTCGGCGGCGGCGCGCGCTTCCTCGGTGACGGTGGCACCGGCGAGCATGCGGGCGATCTCTTCGCGTCGGGTATTCTGGTCGAGCGGCACGATGCCGGTCACCACCGTCCTGCCGCCGCCGGCCGGCGACTTGGCGACCAGCAGGTGGGCATCCGCCCTGGCCGCCACCTGCGGCGCGTGCGTGACCGCCAGCACCTGGACGCGCTCGGCCAGGCGCGCCAGCCTGACGCCGATGGCATCGGCGACGGCGCCGCCGATGGCGGTGTCGACCTCGTCGAAGACCAGCGTCGGCGCCGAGCCGCGGTCCGCAAGCGCCACCTTGACGGCCAGCAGGAAGCGAGCGAGCTCGCCGCCCGAGGCGACCTTCATCAACGGGCCGGCGGCCGTGCCGGGATTGGTGCGCACGTGGAAGGCGACATCGTCGATGCCGGCTTCGCTCGCCCGTTCGCTGTCCGACTCGATGACCACCGAGAAGTGCGCCCGTTCGAGCTTGAGCGCCGGCAATTCGGCGACGACCGCCGCTTCCAGCCGCTTGCCGGCCTGGTGGCGACGGCGCGACAGCTCGACCGCCGCCGCCTCGTAGTCCGCCGCGGCGACGGCCGCGGCCCGGTCAAGCGCGGCGAGATGGTCCTCGCCCGCTTCGAGGGCGGCGAGGTCGTCGGCCAGCCGCGTCGCCAGCACCGGCAGTTCGGCGACCGCAACGCCGTGCTTGCGCGCGGCGGCACGCAGCGCGAACAGGCGCTCCTCCGCCCGTTCCAGCTCGTCGGGGTCGAAGCGGGCGGCACCAAGTGCCGCGGCAAGCGCGCGCTCCGCCTCGCCGAGCGCCGAAAGAGCGCCGTCGAGCGCTGCCACCGGCGCGTCGAGCAGGCCGCCCGCCTCCCCTGCCCGCCGCTCGAGGCGACGCGCGAAGCTGGCGAGCAGCGGTACCGGCGAGGTCTCCCCCGCGACCGCATCGTGCGCCTCGGCGAGGTCGCCGGCGAGCTTCTCCGCCTGCATCATGCGCTGGCGTTTGTCGGCAAGCGTCAAGTCCTCGTCGGGCGCCGGCGCGAGGTCGGTCAGCTCCTCCACCGCCGCCCTCAGATAGTCGGCCTCTGCCTGCGCCCTGGCGACCTTGTCGCGCGCCGCCGCCGCCGCCGCCATCGCCGCCCGCCAGCGGCCATGCGCGGCAGCCACCGCCGTCCGCTCCTCGTCGAGTCCGCCGAAGGCGTCGAGCAGCGCTCGATGCACCGTCGGTGCCACCAGGGCGCGATCGTCGTGCTGGCCGTGAATCTCGACGAGGCTGGCGCCGATCTGGCGCAGCAGGGCGATCGACACCGGCTGGTCGTTGACGAAGGCGCGGCTGCGCCCGTCGGCGCCCTGCAGCCGCCGCAGAATCAGGTCGCCGTCGACCGCAATTCCGTTGGCGGCCAGCAGCGCCCGGGCGGGATGGCCACCGGCGAGATCGAACACCGCCGTGACATCCCCCTGGCCGGCGCCGCCGCGCACCAGCGACTGGTCGCCGCGCCCGCCCAATGCCAGCGACAGCGCGTCGAGCAGGATCGATTTGCCGGCCCCGGTCTCACCGGTCAGCACCGTCATGCCCGAGGGAAACTCGATGCTGAGCCGGTCGATGATGACGATGTCGCGAATGGCAAGAGCGACGAGCATGGCGCGGGTATCGATCGCCTCCTCGGGCGTCGCGCTAACCGAACAGCTTGCTGATCCACGAGCCCTTGTTTTCTTTGGGCTCAAGTCCGCCCGACGCGAGCAGCTTGTAGGCGTCTTTGTACCAGGGGCTGTCCGGGAAATTGTGGCCAAGCACCGCCGCGGCGGTCTGTGCCTCCGAATTGAGGCCGAGGGCGTAGTAGGCCTCGGTCAGTCGCTCCAACGCCTCCTCGACGTGGCGAGTCCTCTGGTATTGGGTCACCACCGTCCTGAAGCGGTTGATCGCCGCCAGGTACTGGCGTTGTTCGAGATAGTAGCGACCGACCTGCATGTCCTTGCCGGCGAGCTGATCGCGAGCGGCGACCAACTTCAGCTGGGCGTCCGGGACGTACACCGAATCGGGATAGTGGGTGACGATGTCCTCGAGGGCGGCGATCGCCTTTGTTGTCTTCTCCTGGTCGCGCGTTACGTCGGGTATCTGCCTGAAATACGACGAGGCGATCAGATAGTCGGCATAAGCGGCGTCAGGGCTGCCGGGATAAAGCTCGAGATAGCGGTTGGCGGTGGCGATGGTGTCGTTGAACTTGTTGTGGCGGTAGCTGGCGAACGCCGACATGATCAGCGCCTTGCGCGCCCACTCCGAATAGGGATGCTGGCGATCGACCTCGTTGAAGTTCTTGACGGCGTCCCTGAGCTTGCCGGCGTCCAAGCTGGCGAGGCCTTCGTTGTAGAGGGTGCCGGCGGGCTCGTCCGGGGCATACGCTTCGGGGGTGCCTTCCTTCGAGGTCTTGCAGGCGGCCAGGCCGCTCAGCCCGATCGCCACGCCGATCAGCATGAGCACGCCGGCAATGCCGCTGGACCGTCTCTTGCGTGTTATGGGTTTCATTGCTGCCTGAAGACCGACGCCGCGCGGCGGCTTCACCCTTTCCCACCGTTGTCGCCCGCGCCTATGTAGCCGAAAGCAACGGCCGACGCCACGCGCCTGACACCTCATTGGTGCGAATTTGTGGCCGAGGCAAGGGACGCGCCCCGGCGACGACGGCCAATCCCGTCAGCGGGCCTCGCCAGCGAAGGCGGCAATCCCGATGGGCGCGGCGGCTGGCGCCTGCGCCGGGCGTGGCGCCGCGGTCACGTAGGTCCAGGCGCTCTCCGCGTCGATCAAGGCCGCCATTGCCGCGACGTTGAGGCGATGGCCGCCGCGCAGGGACCAATAGCGGCCGATAATCGGGGCCCCGAGCAGCGCCAGGTCGCCGATCGCATCGAGCGTCTTGTGACGCGCGAACTCGTCGGCGAAACGCAAGCCCTCGCCATTGATCACCCGGTCGTCGCCGACGACGACGACGTTGTCGACCGAAGCGCCGAGGGCCAGTCCCTGCGCGCGCAACGCCTCGACGTCGGCGAGGAATCCGAAGGTGCGCGCCGGGGCGAGCTCGCGACGAAAGGCGGCAGGACCGACATCGACTGCGAATCGCTGGCGCCCGATCATGGCGTTGGCGAACTCGATGGTGATGTCGACCCGCATGCGCCGATGGGGTGCGAACTCGGCGAACGAATCACCGACGCACACTTTCACCGGCTTGACGATCTTGAGGTAGCGGCGCGGCGCGGCAAGCTCGACCACGCCGGCCTCGTCGATGGCGGCCACGAAGGCGGCGGCACTGCCGTCCATCACCGGCACTTCCGGTCCGTCGATTTCGACAAGCGCGTTGTCGACCTCGAGCGCGCTGAGCGCCGCCATCAGGTGCTCGATGGTGGCCACCGCCCCCCCGACCGGCCCGATGGCGGTGCACAGGTTGGTTGCACTCACCTGGCGGAAATCGGCGGCGACGTGGCCGTTGATACCGTCGGCACGCCAGAACGAGATGCCGCTCCCGGCCGCCGCCGGGTGCATCGTCAGCGACACCGGCCGCCCGCTGTGCACGCCGATACCGGACAGCGCGACCCGGCCGCCAAGCGTCGTCTGAACTGGTCGCCGGCCGCCGATCATGTCGCTCGCCCCCATGATGACCCCGCCGGGAGCAGCTACCTCAGCCCCCCGGGCGGCCCCGCGCCCCCGTGATTCGGCGCGGGCGACGCGCCTCATCGGCGCGCGCGAACCATAGTCGAGGGGCGCGAGGACCGTCAAACCACGGATTTTAACCGACCGTTAGGATTGGACAATCCGCTCCCGGCCTCGCGTTGGGACGAAGCCAAGGCAGCATCGCCATTGTGCACCGCATCCTTCAGTTCGCCTGCCGCCGCAGGAAGGCCGGAATCTCCAGTTCATCGTCCTGCAAGCGGGCCTCACGCGGCACCGGCCGGCCGTGGGGGTCAAGCTCGCCCTGCGCGGGCCGGTAAAGCGGCTCCTGCTGAGCGCTCGGCCGTGGCGGGAGCGGCGCACGGGGCTGGGCGGGCGCCGGCGCGGCCGGACGTGTCGCGACACGGGGGTTGGCGCGCGGCACCGGCGCGGCGGCTGGCTGTTGCGGCCGCGGCGACGGCGTCTGGGCGATCGGTTCTTCCTCGCGACGGCCGAGACCGACGCTGGCGAGCCGCCTGAGCAGGCTGAGCGGGCCGCGGTCCTCTTCCAACGCGGGAGCGCCGCGGCGGGCCTCCATCTGGCGCTGGACGACCGGTGGGAAGTCCTCGACGCGGGGAATGCGCGCCGGCGCTTCAGCCGGCGGCGGGATATAGGGCTCCTCGGCGGGTGGTGCCTCGGGCTCGGCCGGCGCGGCCTCCTCGACCTCGGCCGCGTAGTGGAACGGACCCGGATCGTACGGCTCGATAGTGATGCCCCCCTCGTGCTCGGCGGGAGCGCGGGCGCGAGGAGCCTCCGCCGCCGGAGCCGGTGCCGCCGTCGGCAGCGCCGCACGCGCCTGCGGCGCGGGTCGCGGCTGCGGCTGCGGCTGCGGCTGCGGGGCGGCGTAGGTCCGCGCCGCAAGCGGTGTCGGCGGCGCGGCCGGCGCCACTGCCGGCTTGGGCGGCGGTGCGGCTTCTGCCGGGGCTGGCGACGGCTGAGGAGCCTGGGCCTGCGCCTGGACCGAGGCGCGCAGGCGCTGCCCGAGATCGGCGTGGCGTGCCGGCGCAGACGCCGGGGCGGCTTCGGCACGGGCCTCGTTTTCGATGCCCGTCGCCACCACCGACACCCGGATGACGCCTTCGAGGCTTTCCTCGAAGGTGGCGCCGAGGATGATGTTGGCGTCGGGATCGACCTCCTCGCGGATGCGGGTCGCCGCCTCGTCGACCTCGAACAGGGTCAGGTCCTTGCCGCCGGTGATCGAGATCAG
>CAZSWL010000199.1:0-6091 GCA_964610725.1 uncultured Bauldia sp. | reverse complement strand
GCCGCCGATCTTCTCGACCGTTCTTACCCCCCACCGGTCGCTCGGCCGGCGCGGCTTCATCGCGGTCATGACCGCGGTCTGTGCCCTGTCGTTTACCGCCGGCAGCATCTTCTGGGCAGTCGGCGCCTGGCCGGTGCCGGGCTTCATGGGCCTCGACGTGCTGCTCGTCTACATTGCGTTCCGGCTGAACTACCGCGCCGCCCGCACCGCCGAGGAGATCAAGGTGACCCACGAGCGGCTGACCGTGCGTCGCATCGCCGTCGACGGCCGCGCCACCACCGTCGCCGAGCTCAACCCCTACTGGGCGCGTCTCGCCGTCGACCGCAGAGAGGAAACCGGCGTCACTCGCGTGCGCGTGGTCTCCCACGGTCGCTCGTTCGACGTCGGCGCCTTCCTCGGACCGGACGCCCGCGAACAGCTGGCGACGGCGCTTGCCGCCGCCCTCGCCGCGGCGCGGGCGACACCCGCCGTTTGACGCAAGAATCGGGTGGCGCGCGTCCGCCGGCGGCCGTAGATCGGTGGCCGGAGAAGCCACGGAAGGGCCCCTTGTCATGGTGCTTGTCTTGTCGACCGTCGCTGAGCCGCCGCGCCGGATGGCGCCACCGGCCTCGGACTACGAGATCGTCCGCCGTGCCATCGAATTCATCAGCGAGCACCGGCGCGAGCAGCCCTCGCTCGCCCGCGTCGCCGCCCACGTCGGGCTGAAGCCGCTGTCGCTGCAGCGCCTTTTCACCCGCTGGGCGGGATTGACCCCGAAGGCCTTCCTCCAGGCCGTCACCCTCAACCACGCCCGCGCGTTGCTCGACCAGTCGGCCTCGGTGCTCGACGCCACCTACGAGGTCGGCCTGTCGGGGCCCGGCCGCCTGCACGATCTCTTCGTCACCCACGAGGCGATGACGCCCGGCGCCTACAAGGCGCGCGGCGAGGGCATCGTAATGCGCTGGGGCTTCCACCCCTCGCCGTTCGGCCAGGCGCTGGTCATCGTCACGGACCGCGGGTTAGCCGGACTCGCCTTCGCCGATCGCGGCCGCGAGGCGGCGACGCTCGCCGACATGAAGGCGCGCTGGCCGCGGGCGACCTACCTGGCCGATGAGCAGGCGACGGCGCCGTACGCCCGTCGCATCTTCGATCAGGACACGTGGCGGCCGGACCGGCCGTTGCGCATCGTCATGATCGGCTCCGACTTCGAAATCCGGGTGTGGGAGACGCTGCTCCGCCTGCCGCTCGGCAGCGCCACCACCTATTCCGACATCGCCGCGCATCTCGGCAAGCCAACCGCCGCCCGTGCGGTCGGCGCCGCCGTCGGCAAGAACCCGATCTCGTTCATCGTCCCGTGTCATCGCGTGCTCGGCAAGGGCGGCGGCCTCACCGGCTACCACTGGGGGCTTACCCGCAAGCAGGCGATCCTCGGCTGGGAGGCGGGGGTGGCCGGCAATGCCGACCTCTAGGCGGTCAGCACCGTCTTTTCGGCGACCGTCGAGTCGGCGTTGAGGCGATAGACGATCGGCACGCCGGTGGCGAGCTCGAGCTTGACCACCTCGTCCGGGGTCAGCCCGTCGAGCGCCATGATCAGCGCTCTGAGCGAATTGCCGTGGGCGGAGATCAGCACCTTGTCGCCGCGCAGCACGTGCGGCTGGATGAGGTGGAGGTAGTACGGCCACACCCGCGCGCCGGTGTCGCGCAGCGATTCGCCGCCGGGCGGCGCCGTGGCGTACGAGCGCCGCCAGACGTGCACCTGCTCCTCGCCCCATTTTTTGCGCGCGTCGTCCTTGTTCATGCCCACCAGGTCACCGTAGTCGCGCTCGTTGAGCGCCTGGTCCTTGGTCACCGGCAGGCCCTCTTGGCCGAGCTCGGCGAGCATGATGTCGAGGGTCTGGTGGGCGCGGATGAGTGCCGAGGTGAAACAGACGCCGAAGGTCAGGCCCTTGGCCTTCAGCGCCTTGCCGGCGGTGTGCGCCTCCTCGATCCCGAGCTGGCTGAGGCCGACGTCGTGCCAGCCGGTGAACAGGTTCTTGAGGTTCCATTCGCTCTGTCCGTGGCGGACGAGCACGAGCAGGCGGTCCATGAGGTGATCCTACCGGTTGTCGAGGCCGAGGACGTCGGCCATCGTATAGAGCCCGGGCTTTTTGTCGCGGCCCCATAGTGCCGCACGGATCGCACCGCGGGCGAAGATGGCGCGGTCGAAGGCGCGGTGGCCGAGCTCGACCACCTCACCCTCGCCGGCGAAGATGACCGTGTGCTCGCCGGCGACCGAGCCGCCGCGCAGCGTCGCGAAACCGATGTCGCCGCGCCGGCGCGGACCGGTGTGCCCGTCCCGGGTCCTCACCGCATGGCGATCGAGGTCGATGCCGCGTCCGGCGGCGGCCGCCTCGCCGAGCATCAGCGCCGTCCCCGACGGTGCGTCCACCTTGTGGCGGTGATGCATCTCGACGATCTCGATGTCGAAGTCGGCGTCGAGTGCCTTGGCTGCTTGGCGGACGAGCCCGGCGAGCAGGTTGACGCCGAGGCTCATGTTGCCCGACCTGACGACGGCCGCGTGGCGGGCGGCAGCGGCGATGCGCTCCTCGTCGCTTGCCGACAGGCCGGTGGTGCCGATGACGTGAACGATGCGCGCCTGCGCGGCGAGCTCGGCGAAGGCGAGGGTCGCGGCCGGGCTGGTGAAGTCGACAATGCCGTCGGCGGCGGCGAAGACGGGCAGGGGGTCGGCGGCGACGGTGATGCCGTTGGCGCCGATGCCGGCGAGCGTGCCCACGTCCGCTCCGATCTCCGGCGCCTCGGCCCGCTCGATGGCGCCGGCAAGATCGACCCCGTCTGTCTCGGCGATGACGCGGACGAGGGTGCGCCCCATGCGCCCCGCCGCGCCCACAACCGCCAGCCTCATCTCGCTCATCGCTGCCTCCGTGGCGGCTCGTCTATAGCAAGCCGGCCGCCACGGCGCGACCGCCGCTCACGGCTGCGGGCCGTCGTAGCCTTCGATGACGACCATGTCGAACTCGGCAGCCCCTTCGCGCCTGGCCTTGGCCCGCTGGTATTCGGGGGAGCGGTAGCAGTCGATGGCGGCCTGATAGCTGGGGAACTCAATCACGACGTTGCGCGGCCGCGAGGTACCCTCGGGCGCCTCGAATGAGCCGCCGCGCACCAGGAAGCGAGCCCCATACTTGTGCAGCGCCTCGCCGTTGTCGGCCCTGTAGGCGTCGTATTTCGCCGTGTCGGTCACGTCGACGCGGACGATCCAGTAGCCCTTGGTCATGAGCCTTTCTTCCTCTCTTGCGTGGAACTCTCGATGGCCGCGATGATTTCGTGCGCCGCCGCGAGCGGGTCGGCGGCTGCCGTGATCGGCCGGCCGACCACCAGATAGTCTGCCCCGGCGGCGATCGCCGCCTGTGGTGTCGCAACCCGCTTCTGGTCGCCGGCCGTCACCCCCGCCGGGCGGATGCCGGGGGTGACGATCGCCATGTCGAAGCCGGCAATGGCGCGCACCGCCGCGGCATCTTCGGGCGAGGCCACCACTCCGTCCATGCCGGCGGCGCGGGCGTCGGCGGTGCGCTGCACCGACAACGCGCTCGTCGTCCAGTCGTAGCCGGCGTGTCTGAGGTCGTCGTTGTCCATCGAGGTGAGCACCGTGACGGCGAGCAGGCGGAGCGGGGAGTCGCCGCGCGCCTTGACCGCCGCCCGCATCGCCTTCGGATAGGCGTGCACGGTGACGAAGCTCATGCCCATGCGGGCAATGCTCGCCACCGCCCCGGCGACGGTGTTGTCGATATCGAGTAGCTTGACATCGAGGAAGACCTTGTGACCGGCGTCCGCCAGACGTGCGGCAAAAGCGATGCCGCCGTCGGCGAAGGCGAGCTGCAATCCGACCTTGTAGAAGGAGACCGCCGAGCCGAGCCGCTCGACCAACGCCTGCCCCTCCGCCACGCTGGCGAAATCGAGGGCGACGATCAGCCGGTCGCGGGCGGGGAGGGGCACCATCGCGCCCGTATCAGGGAAGCGTTCGCGATGGTCAAGCCGCGACCTTCGCCCGCCGGTCTCAATCCGCCAGCCTGCCGGCGAGGCTGACCAGCTGGCGGACCAGCGTCTTGAGGGCGCGCGACGGTGCCTCGTCGACGAATTCGCCCGCTTCGTCGAAGGCGTTCTGCGCCCTGACCACCTCGATCTTCTCCGGCACGACGATGCCGCGCACCGCCACCGCCAGCACCCGCCTGAGGTCGATCAACGCCCGCGCCCCGCCGATCGGCCCGTCGGAGGTGCTGCCGATGCCGTAGACCTTGTGGCGATAGGGCACGGTGCCGGTGTGCCTGACCCGGCTCACCCAGTCGAGCGTGTTCTTGAGCAGCGGCGGCAGCGAATGATTGTACTCGGGCGTGGCGATGAAAACGCCCTGGTGGGCCGCGATCAGCCGGGCGAGCTTGGTGGCGTTGTCCGGCACGCCTTTCGCCTCTTCCCGGTCGCCGTCGTAGATCGGCAGCGGATAGTCGGCGAGCGAGATTTGCGTGACCTCGGCGTCGGCGAGGGCGAGCTCCTTGGCGGCGAGGGCGGCGAGCTTGGCCGACAAAGCCCCGCCTCGCAGCGAGCCGGCAAAGACCAGGATCTTCGGGCGGGCCATCGCCGGGCTTCGCCTACGCCGCCGCCCGGCGGTAGACCCACACCCTGGCCGGCGGCAGGTTGGCGAGCACCATCGCCCCCGGCCTGACGGTGAAGCGGCCGGCCGCGGCCTTCACCGGTGGCCCGGCGCCGTAGGAGAACTGGGCGAGGTTGCCGCCGGGCAGCACCCGGTCGAGCGCCGCCTCGACCAGGCCGATGCGGGCCTCGGCCGACCGATTGAGCAGCGGCAGACTCGACACTACCGCCGCGTAGGGCCCGTTGAGGCCGGGCGGCAGGCTCATGGCGAGATCGTAGGCGTCGCCCTCGACCACGTTGAGGCCGGTGAAGCGCTCGCCGAGGAGGGTGCAGAACTCCGGGTTGAACTCGACCGCGACGATGCGCTCCGCCGCGATGCCGCGCTCGATCAGCGCCGCCGTCACCGCCCCCGTTCCCGGTCCGAGCTCGAGCACCGGCCAGGCGCCGTCGATCGCCACCTCCTTCGCCATGGCGCGTGCCAGCGCCTTGCCGGACGGCCACACCGCCCCGGTCAGCACCGGTTTGGTGATCCAGTTGAGGAAGAAGCGCGCCCTATCGGCCACGGCTCGCCGCCATGTCGGGACGACGTCGACGGCTCACCCGCCGAGGCCCTCGAGGAAGTCGCGCACGCGGGCGAAGAAGCCGGTCGATTCGGGATTGTTCTCCGCCGACGACACCTGCTCGAATTCGTGCAGCAGTTCGCGCTGCCGGCGGGTTAGGTTGCGGGGTGTCTCGACCACCACCTGGATATACATGTCGCCGACGCGGGAGGTTCTCAGCACCGGCATGCCCTTGCCCTTGAGGCGGAACTGCTTGCCGGTCTGGGTGCTCTCGGGGATCTTCACCCGGGTACGACCGCCGTCGACGGTCGGCACGTGGAACTCGCCGCCGAGCGCGGCGGTGGTCAGCGATACCGGCACCCGGCAGAAGATGTCGGCGCCGTCACGCTGGAAGAATTCGTGCGGCCGGATCGACAGGAAGATGTAGAGGTCGCCGGCCGGGCCGCCTCTGAGGCCGGCCTCGCCCTCGCCGGCCAGCCGGATGCGGGTGCCGTCCTCGATGCCGGCGGGGATATTGACCGACAGCTTGCGCTCCTCCGTCACCCGGCCGCCGCCGTTGCACTCCGGGCAGGGGTCGGAGATCACCGAGCCGCGGCCCTGACAGGTCGGGCAGGTGCGTTCGATCGAGAAGAACCCTTGCGCGGCGCGCACCCGGCCGTGTCCGTCGCAGGTGGCGCAGGTCTTCGGCGCCGAGCCGGGCTTGGCGCCGCTGCCCGAGCAGGTCGGGCAGGTGACCTTGGTCGGCACCTCGATCTCGGCCGTCTTGCCGACGGCCAACTCGCGTTGGATGACTCGATCGACTTTCACCAATACCGGCGGTGGCCCAGTCGGCGTCGGCTCCCGCTCGTCGGCGCGCCCCGTTGCCGCCAGAAGCAGGCCGATCGAAGCAAGCAATGATACGGCGACCACCG
>CAZSWL010000198.1:0-7627 GCA_964610725.1 uncultured Bauldia sp. | reverse complement strand
GTGTAAGGATAAAATAGGCGCGGAAAGGATGCAAGAAAATTCTCAACTATCTGATTTTACGTTATAAATTATGATTGTCGAGACATAATAATAGTGACACCTACGGCTTAGGAATCTGATGCTCTATCCTGCTGAGCTACGGGGTCATTCAATGAATTAGCGGGTAAGCTGTTTCAGTTTTTGGCACGCTTTTGGCACGGCTACTGGTGATGTTACCGCAGCTCGCCGGTGCCGTGAAGAAGTGAACGAGGCGAGGCGGCGCGCGTTGGCTTTGCAGCAGGAATCATGCGGTGATGACGCGCATCCTGGCGGAACCGGCGGCGTGGAGCTCCCTGATCATCGGCTTGTTCGGTGCGTACAGCACCTCTTGCTGGGAGGGCGATCACCGAATCCTCCTGGATGCCATCGGCGCGCGCGACGCCGACCATGCGGCCAACTGATGGTGCGCCACCGCGACCACATCGAGAAGCATCTCGCGATGGCCGACGTCTCCCCCGGGCCAATCAACGTGCGCGCCATTCTCACGTCGCGAGGTCCAGACCCGTAAAAGGGACTCGGTCGATGACGAGTCTATCGTTGTGGATGGGCCGCCGCTTTCTGAGCGATCGCGCGTACGATGGCTTTGGTTTGAGAGAGGACGGGCGGCACTCGCGCGCGACGTGGCGAGCTCCTGACGAAGTTCAAAGCCTTGCCCCGAAATTCGACCGAGGATCGAACTCTAGCGACATCCGCCCGAGCGGCTCGGCCGCGGGCCCGCCCGTTCGCGGTAAGAAACGTCCGCTGCCCGGCGCCGCTTTCAACTCGCCATTCTCGACAAGTACCTCACCACGACGAAGGACCACAACCGGCCAACCTTTCACAGTGCGTCCGGTCCATGGTGTGTAGCCCGTGCGATCTTTCACAGTTTGGTCGTCAAACGTTACTTTCCTTACCGGATCCCAAATGGCGATGTCGGCGTCGGAGCCGATCGCAATTGAACCTTTCCTGGGATGGAGACCGTAGATCTTCGCCGGCTCAGTGGAGGTCCAGGCGACAAAGCGATTCACGTCGAACCGGCTATCGGAAACCATTGCCGAGAACAGCAACGGAAGTCGCGCCTCCAGGCCCGGCAAACCATTGGCAATGTGCTTGAAATCCGGTTCGTCGCCGGCGGCGAGCTTGCCCGTCGAGTCGAATGCATATGGCGCGTGGTCGGACGAGACGACCTGCAAATCGCCCACCGCGAGTGCCTGCCAAAGCGCTTCGTTGTCGCTCGCTTCGCGCAGCGGCGGACTGCACATCCATTTCGCTCCCTCGAGACCCGGCCTGTCCAGATCGGCCTTGGTCAGTAAGAGATAGTGGGGACAGGTTTCGGCGAATATCTTCAGCCCGCGAGCACGGGCCTGATGGATCACCGCAGCACCCTCGGCAGTCGAGACGTGATAGATCATGATCGGCTGATCGATCAGCTCGGCGCAGGCGATTAGCCGGGTGAACGCCTCCGCCTCGGCCGCGCGTGGATGAGACAGTGCGTGATATTTCGGCACCCGATAGCCGCCCGCCAGCAGACGTTTTGACATCCACGCGATCATGCCGTGATTTTCGGCGTGGACCATGACCATCGCGCGGTTGTCCCGTGCAGCGGCAAGCACATCCAGAATCTGCTCGTCGTCGAGCCTTAAACGGTCGTAGGTCATAAACAGCTTGATCGAGGAATGACCGCCTTCGACCAAAGCCGGCAGTTCCCGCTTCAGCACGTCATCGGTCGGGTCGGCGATGATCATGTGGAATGCGTAGTCGATGACGGCGCCGCGTTCGGCAAGCCGATGATAATCCTCCACGACCTTTGCGAGGCTCATGCCGACATGTTGTGCGGCGAACGGAATGACGGTCGTGGTGCCGCCAAATGCAGCGGCAGTGGTCGCGCTTTGAAACGTGTCGGCGTTCATCAAGCCGGAAGCGGAGAGCTGCTCGATATGTGCGTGGCTATCGACTCCGCCCGGCAGCACAAGCTTGCCGCCGGCATCGATCTCGCTCCGGCCGGGAGGAAGGTCGCGACCGAGCGCCGCAACAGTCTCGCCGCGAATTCCAACGTCGGCCTGCATCGTATCGGCCTCCGTGGCGACCGTTCCGCCGCGGATCACCAAATCGAAAGCTCGCATGGCTCACCCTCCGTCGTCGTGACAGGCTAGCCGGTACCGCGAAGCTCTGGTAGGCCGGAAGTCACGACGCCTCTCCGTTTGCCGACGGGAAAGCCGATGAACCGCCCACGCTCCCGCATTCACGTGATCAATCCCAACTCGAACGAGACCGTCACGCGGGCCATCGCGGAAGCGCTGGGGCCGCTGCGCTTTGCCGACGGACCGGAGTTCGCGTTCTCGACATTGCACCAAGGCCCGCCTGGGATCGAAACGCAGGCCGATGTCGAACGCGTTACCACGCCGCTGCGCGAAATGGTCGAAAGCGACAATTCGTCGGACGCGTTCGTCATCGCCTGCTACAGCGATCCCGGCCTGCACGCGTGCCGGGAGGCGACAACGCGCCCGGTCTTTGGCATCGCCGAATGCGGCGTGTTGAGCGCGCTTGCGCGTGCAGATCGTTTCGGCGTCATTGCCATCCGCCGGCGCTCGATTGCCCGTCATGTCCGCTATCTTCGCCAGATGGGTCTGACCGGCCGTTTCGCCGGTGAGCGGCCGCTGGAGATGTCGGTTGCCGAGACGGCAGTCGGCGAGAAGACGCTTGAGCGCATGATTGAGGTGGGACGCGCGCTCAAGGAGCACGACGGCGCAGACGTCGTGATCATGGGCTGCGCCGGCATGGCGCGTCACCGGCTCGCGCTGCAGGATACGCTCGCCATTCCGGTGATTGATCCGACCCAGGCGGCGGTCACCATGGCGCTTGGCGTCGTGCAGATCGGGCAATCCTGACTCGCCTCGGCAGGATCGGATCAGCCAGCGCCGCCGCGACACTACACCTCGGGTGGAGCCACGACACCGGTCTGGCTGGTGATCAGACCGTAATGCTCGATGCGTCGGTGCCGGGCGAAATCGAAAATCGTCTGCTTGCCGAAGATCGTCGCATCCAGATCGCAATCGGCGACGATCAGCTCGTCCTCTTCGGTCTTCGCTTCGGCGACGATCTCACCGTCGGGATCGACGATGCAGCTGCCGCCGATGAGCGGATGACCATCCTCGACGCCGCACTTGGCAGTCGCCACCACCCAGGTGCTGTTCTGGTAGGCCCCGGCCTGCAGCGACAGGCGATGATGGAACATTCGTTTTTCGGCGGCCTCGGTTGGGTTTTGTGAGTTGGTCGAGGGCGTGTTGTAGCCAAGCGCGATCAGCTCGACGCCCTGGAGGCCCATGACGCGATAGGTCTCCGGCCAACGGCGATCGTTGCAGATACACATGCCCAGTATGCCGTCCATCATCCGCCACACCGGAAAGCCGAGATCGCCAGGCTCGAAATAGAGCTTCTCCAGATGTTGAAAACTGCGTTGCGGGTCGTAGGCGGCGTGACCGGGAAGATGCACTTTCCGGTACTTTCCGACGAGTTTTCCACTGCCGTCGACAAGGACGGCGGTGTTGAAATGGCGGCCTTGCGGGGTGAGCTCGGCGTAGCCGAGGTACATGCCGATGCCGTATCGCGCCGCCTTCTCGAAGAGAGGGCGTGTCGCGGCATTCGGCATCTCACGCTCGAACCACGAATCGATTTCGGCCCCATCGGTCATGTACCAGCGCGGAAAGAACGTCGTCAGCGCCAGTTCCGGATACACGACAACGTCGCATCCCCGCCCTTTGGCTTCGTCGAGGAGGTCGAGCATTCTCTTGACCACCGCCGTCCGGCTGTCGACCTTCTGAATGGCGCCCATCTGGGCGGCAGCGACGCGCTTCACGCGGGCCAAGACTCCCTCCAACGATTAGCGGCTTTGCCCGCTCACAGGCATCCGAAAACCGACGATTCCCGAGCACTACGGAATACAAAATTCCAGTCCGGCAGGCGAATCGGCTCGTTGGCTGTCCGATCAGGGCGAACTGACGCGCTGGTCGACCTCGAGGATGATCTTCCCGAATGTCGTATTGGTTTCCATGAGCCGGTGGGCCGACGCCGCTTCCTCCAGGGGAAACGTGCCGTGGAGGATCGGGCGGATTTGGCCGCTCTGCAGCAAGGGCAACCATCGCTCGCCAACCCGCCGCACGATCTTTCGTCGGTCGGCGAGGGGCTGCGGCCGAAGCGTGAAGCCCCTGATGCTGAGCCGCTTGTTCATGACGATCGACGGATTAAAGACACAGGTCTGGCTGCCGAGCGTTCCCACCATGACCAGCCGGCCCGTTCGTCGGAGCGCCGCGAGGTTTCGGGCAAGGTAGTCGGCTCCGATAAAATCGAGAATGAGATCCACGCCCTCGCCGAAGGCCCGTTCCACTTCCCGCACGAAATCCTGCTCGTGGTAATTGATCGTCAGATCGGCGCCGAGTTCGGAAAGGCGCTGAAGCTTGGCTGGGCTGCCCGCCGAGGCGACGACCGTCGCCCCCGCCGCTTTGGCCATCTGCACGGCAGCGCTTCCGACACCGCTGCCGGCGGCATGGATGAGGATCGCTTCGCTGCTTTGCAGCCCGCCGATTTCGAAAACGGTCTCGTTCGCCGTCGCGAATGCCTCAATTATGCCGGCTGCCTCGACGAAGCTGGAGTTGCGCGGGACCGGCAGGGCCAGCCCACGGTCAACGAGAGCGAACTCCGCATAGCCGCCTTGCGGCACGAGACCGAAGACCCGATCGCCCGCCTTGAACTCAGTGACCGTGTCGCCGATCGCCGCGACGTCGCCCGCAATCTCCAACCCGGGAACGTCGCCCCAATCGGTGCCCGGTGGAATGGGATAGGTGCCCAGACGCTGCATGCAATCGGCGCGGTTGACGCCGACCGCCCTTACGCGGACGAGAAGATCGTCCGGGCCCGGCCTGGGGGTCGGGCGCTCGACGAGTTGGAGAACGCCGTCAGGTCCCTGCTGGCTGATTCTGATGGCTCGCATGGGTCGTCGTCACGTCATGGTGGCTCGCATCTACTGACAGTGCAAGTTTCGCGCCGTCTCAAAGATGGTGGATTGCCGAGGACCGTCTGGCAATCCCTTGCCATTCCGGGCGGACCACTGCGAAATGGGCTCTCGACGAGATTGATGAGGCGCAGACGATGAGTGAATCGAGCCGGCGCATGGAGCCTACGAGAGGCCACACAGCACTGATCATCATCGACATGCAGAATGCGTTCTGTCGGGATGATGGGTCGTTTGCGAAACTTGGCTTCGACGTCTCCATGCTGAAAGCGGCGATCGAACCGTGCCGACGGCTGGCCGCGGCCGCTCGTCAGGCAAGTGTGCCGGTCATTTTCACCCGGCTCGCTTATGCTGCGGACTACCACGACGGCGGAATTGCGATCCGATACATGACGCCGGAATTCGTCGACTCACAGTGTCTGGCCGCCGGCACCTGGGACATCGAAATCGTTGACGAGCTCGCGCCCTTTCCGGGCGATCATATCGTCGACAAGAACCGCTTCAGCGCCTTCTATGCCGAATCGTTTGAGCGACTCCTCAGGGAATTGGAAGTCGACAGTCTCGTAGTATGCGGGGTCACGACGAACTGCTGTGTGGAATCGACCGTCCGCGATGCCTTCCAGCGCAACTACAAGGTGTTTGCGGTCGGCGACGCTGCCGGCGAACTCGAGCGCAGCCGGCACGAGCTCGCACTTCAAACGATGAGCTTCCTATTTGCCGACGTCGTCACCGTCGACGATATGTTGGCATTATGGACGACCGCTGCAACTGCGTCGTCTTGATGGGCGCGTTTCGGTTCCATGCTTAGAAGATGGCCACCTCAAAAGTGTTCAAGACGTGCGGTCGCATCCTGCGGATGCACCTCCGATCGCCGGTCCCCGAGTCGATCTAGCGCGGAAATTCTCGGTCCGTGAGGGCTTGTGCCCCTGACGCCCGGCCGATGCCTCAATGGTTGGGCGTTCAGGAATGTGATGTCCTGTCCTGCTGGGCTATGGGGGCCGCCGAGGCGTCAGCACAGACCGCCCGACAGGCGAAGGTGCTGCCCAGGCCGGCGTACCGCGTGGTAGCCTTGATTATGCTCTGGGCGGGAGGAACCAGATATCCGTCCGCGGGTGTTGTTGCGGTTGCGGCGTGTGTGACGGCCACCGGCGCGGGCGGAGCAAGTGCGGCGATTCACCGACCGGCGTGTTCCGTCGAGGGCGCTACAACCGCGCGCGTGGCCGCCGTCGTGGACGGCGATACCCTTCAGTTGAGCGATGGTCGTGTCATTCGGCTTGCCGGCATCGAGGCGCCGGAACGACCGCTCGGGCTGGAGGGTGACCGGCCGTGGCCGTTGTCCGAGGCCGCCAGGCACGCTCTCGAGCAAATGGTGGCCGGGAAGACCGTCAGAATGGTCGTTGCCCAGAGATCGGCGGACCGTCACGGCCGTTGGCGCGCCAATCTTTTCATCGGTGCCGGCGACCAATGGGTTCAGGCGCTGCTGGTGGCGGCAGGATGGGCGCGCGTCCATTGGTTGCCGTCCGATTCTCCTTGCATTTTCGCCCTGCTCGACCAAGAGGAGAAGGCGCGCGCGGCCGCAAAAGGCCTGTGGATCGAGCGGCGGTACGCCGTGCGGCGGGCAGGTGAACCTTCGCTTATCAAGCAAATCGGCCTATATGAGCTCGTTCAAGGCAGGGTAACCTCGGTCGGTCATGGTAGGTACATGATCTTTCTTGATTTTGGGGACGATTACCGGCGCGACTTCTCGGTCATGATCCCGCCGGCGGTTGCCAGGGGCCTGGCTGAGGCCGGCTTGCCGGCTGATCGGCTCAAGGGTCGGCAAATAAGGGTGCGCGGCGTAGTCGAAAACAGCGGCGGACCGGCGATCCGGCTAAATGATCCGGCCGAGATCGAGTTGTTGGACGATGGCGGTGATTGAAATGGTGCGTACGGGCGCACCGGCAGTGGGTCGGTGGTGCCGGTCGGCAGCGGCACTTGGCATTTGTCTGGCTGCGTTGCTGGTCGCCAGCTGCAGCGATACCGCGGGGGTGAATGCGCCGGCCGCGGCGATGCTCAAGGACCCGGCCGGAACCGGGCGCGTGGCCGGCGCGACCGAGATCGATTCGGCGGAACACTCGCGGATCGTGGCCGCCTACGGCGGCATCTACCACAACGACAAGGTCGAACAGATGCTGGTGCCGATCGTCAGCCGGATCGTCGCGGCTTCCGATCGTCCCGATCTGTCGTATCGGATCACGATCCTCAACTCGCCGGCGGTCAACGCTTTTGCGCTGCCCGATGGTTACCTCTACGTCACCCGCGGACTCCTGGCACTTGCCGATGATTCGGCTGAGATTGCCGCAGTACTCGCCCACGAGATGGGGCACGTAACCGCCAATCACGCCATCAAACGACAGGACAAGGCGCGCGACGCGTTGGTGGCAAGCCGGGCCGTAAGCGACGTGGTCGACGACGACCAAAGCAAGCGTCTGGCACTGGCAGCCAGCCAGCGCTCGTTGGCGGCATTCTCGCGTCAGCAGGAGCTGGAGGCCGATGCCATTGGCATTCGGACGATAGGCAAAGCCGGCTATGATTCGTTTGCGGCCGCTCGTTTCCTGACCA
>CAZSWL010000197.1:0-14617 GCA_964610725.1 uncultured Bauldia sp. | reverse complement strand
CGATGCCGAAGCCGGCCTCGGCCCGCGATTACTCGGCGGGGACGAGTTCTTCTTTCTCGGCCTCGGCCTGACGAACCGGCTCCGGCTTCTCGTCGCTGGCGGCGGTGGCCGTCACCCTGGCGTCGACCCTGGTGTCCTCGGTCTTCTTTTTCGTCGCGCGCTCGCTTGTCCACGACCGCACTCGATATCCGTGACACATGACCAATCTCCCTTGCGTTGGAGATGCGAAGCGGTCTGCATATCAAGAGCGGCCGGCGGAATTGTGACCGGCGACGCGCTTGTCGGCTGGCGTCGCTTGGCCCAGAGTGTGGCTCTCACGGCTTGGTCACAAGCGAGGTGATGGCGATGCGGTGGATGGTGGCGATCGTGGTTGCCGCGATGGTGGCCGGCGCGGGACAGGCGCGGGCGGAGACGTTGCCGCTGCCTGCTGGAGTCATCGGCTTCGACAGCCCGCAAGGCGAGGCCCTGTTCATGGGCGCCGAGGCACGGCACGACTACTTCGCTCTCAGCATCTTCTTCACAACGCAAATCAATCCGGCGTACTGCGGTCCGGCATCGATCGCGATGGTGCTCAACGCCCTCGACGTGCCGCGGCCGCCTTCCGACCTCACTCTCGGGCTCGGGTTGTTCGACCAGCACAATATCTTCACGCCGGCCACCGAAGCGGTCAAGCCGGCCGCGGCGATCTTGCGCGGCGGCATGACCCTCGACGATCTCGGCGGCGTGCTCGCGGCCCGCGGCCTGCACGTCGATGTCCATCACGCCGCCGACACCGACCTCGATGCCTTTCGCCGGGCCGCCGTCGCAGCGATCAACGACGACGACCATTTCATCCTCGTCAACTACCTGCGCAAGGCGATCGGCCAGCAGGAGGGCGGCCACATCTCGCCGCTCGCCGCCTACGACGCCGATAGCGACCGGTTCCTGATCCTCGACGTCTCGCGCTACAAATATCCGCCGGCGTGGGTGGCGGCAGCGTCGCTGTTCGCGGCGATGAACACACCCGATTCGGACAACCACGACAGGACCCGCGGCTACCTGCTGGTCAGCAGGTGATGGCCGCGGTGCGGCTGGTGGCGGCGCGGTTGCGCCGGCGTGCGGGCGGCGGTAGAACGGGCGCCATCGCGGGGGGGCCGTGCCTCGGCTGAGATCCCGACAGGGACCACCCCAAGAACCTGACCTCGGTAATGCGAGCGTAGGGAGCGGTGCAACCACAATGATCGATATTTGCGTTCGGATCGGCGGTTCTCACGGCGTTCCCGATGGCTCCAGCGATCGGGAACGGGCTCTCCCCCGCGCGCCCAAGGGACAGCGAGGCGGTGAGCGCGATGATCGTCGAGATCCAATGCCTGCCTGATCCACCCGGCACAGCGGCCAATCGCTACGCCTACATCGAGGCGGCGATCGCGGTCATTCGGGCGTCGGGGCTCGCCTACGAGGTGGGCGCATTGGGAACGACCGTGGAAGGCCCGCCCGACCGGCTGTGGCCGCTTGTGCGCGCCGTCCACGAAGCCTGCATCACGTCCGGCGCGAGGGGTGCGGTGAGCGTGTTCAAGGTGGCGCAGTCGGCCGGCGACGGGCCGACCATGACGGCGCTGACCGGAAAGTTCCGGCAATGACCGGCCACGCCAACCGCCGGTGGCGCGGGCGGGTGTTGCCGCCCGTCGCCCTGGTCGTTGCGCTGATCGTGGTGTGGGAGGGCGCAGTCGATCTTTTCGCCGTTCCTCCCTACATCCTGCCGGCTCCGAGCCGGGTGTGGGCTGCCTTCCTTGAGGTCGCGGGGCTGTTGCCGGCGAACATCGCCACCACCTTGACGGAAGCGCTTGGCGGGCTCGCGCTGGCGGTGGCGGTGGCGTTGCCGGTGGCGGCGCTGGTCGCCACGTTCGCGCCGGTGCGGCGGGCGCTGATGCCGCTGCTCGTCGTCTCGCAAAATATTCCGATGATCGTGCTGGCGCCGCTGCTGGTGGTGTGGTTCGGCTTCGGCATCACGCCGAAGCTGCTGGTGGTGGCGCTGGTCGGCTTCTTTCCGATTGCGGTCAGCACCGCCGACGGCCTGCTCACCGCCGACCGCGATCTCATCGAACTGGTGCGCGGCATGGGCGCCGGCCGCGGCCGGGTGCTGAGGACGGTGCTCATCCCCTCGGCGCTGCCCGCCTTCTTTGCCGGGCTCAAGATCAGCGCCACCTATGCGGTGCTCGCCGCCGTCATCGGCGAGTGGGTCGGCGCCAGCTCCGGCCTCGGCCTGTTCATCACCCGCGCGCAGACGGCCTTCCGCACCGACCGCGTGCTGGTGGCGGTCGTCGTCATCGCCTTGATCAGCGTTGCCCTTTTCGCGGCAGTGGCGCTTCTCGCCCGCCTCGCCATGCCCTACCGCAGCGCCCTGCAAGAGGAGAATCGACCATGAAGATCGGCTGGTTGACGCGGCGGGCATTGCTGCAAGGCACCGGCGCGGCGCTTGTGGCAGGGGCGCGGCCGGGCTGGGCGGCGACTTCGACGCCGGTGACGCTGATGCTCAACTGGACGCCCAACAACCACCACGCCGGCATCTACATCGCGCTCGCCAACGGCTGGTACAAGGCCGCCGGCATCGACCTCAATGTGATCGAACCCGCTACCGCCGGTGCCGACCAGGTGGTCGGCGCCGGCAGCGCCGACTTCGGCATCTCGCAGGCGGAGTCGCTCATCCCGGCACGGGCGAACGGCGTGCCGGTGGTATCGATCGCGGCCATCCTGCCGTTCAACGATTCGAGTTTGATGGCGCTCGCCTCCTCGGGCATCAGGCGGCCGCGCGACCTCGCCGGCAAGACTTACGGCGGCTACGGCGGGCCGCTCGAGCGCCAGCTGATCGATAAGCTGGTCACCTGCGACGGCGGTGATCCGACGACGGTGAAGTTCGTCGAGGTCGGCAACATCGACTACCTCGCCGGGCTGCAGGCCGGCCGCTTCGATTTCGTCTGGGTCTTCGAGGGCTGGGATGCGTTGCGCGCCCGCGACATCGCCAAGGTCGACATCACCACCATCAAGTTCGTCGACTACCTTGGCTGCATTCCCGACTGGTACACGCCGGTGTTCATCGCCAACGAGGCGACCATCGCCGATCGGCCAGATCTGGTGCAGCGGTTCATGACGGCGACGGTCCGCGGCTACGACCGCGCAATCGCCGACCCAGCCGCGGCGGCCGCCGCGTTGCTCGCTGCGGTACCAGAGCTGGATCAGGCGTTGGTCGAGGACTCCGCCCGCTACTACGCGCCGCTCTACGCGGCAAAAGGCAAGCCGTGGGGCATCCAGGAAACGGCGACCTGGCAACGGTTCGAGCGGTTCCTGCGCGAGACCGGGTTGATCACCGCCGACGTGGCCCCGCAGGCGTGCTTCACCAACCGCTTCATCGGCAAGACCGGCGCGGCCAACGGCGGCTAGGACGTGGGCGAGGCGGTCGCGCTGACAGGGATCCGGCATGTCTACGGCGGCCCGCCGCCGGTAGAGGCGCTCGCCGGAGTGTCGCTGACGGCGCAGGAGGGCGAATTCGTCGCCCTGATCGGACCGTCCGGCTCGGGCAAGAGCACGCTCCTCAGGATTGTCGCCGGTCTGCTGCGACCGAGCGACGGCACGGTCAGTCTCGCTGGCGTCGATGTGGCCGGGCGACCCGGCAGTGCCGCCTTCATGCCGCAGGGAAGCCTGCTGCTGCCGTGGCGGCGGGTCAGCGCCAACGCCACCCTCGGCGCCGAGGTATCCGGTCTCAGCCGCCGCGTGGCCGGCGAGCGGGCAGCGGCGCTGTTCGCCCGCTTCGGGCTTGCCGGCTTCGAGAACGCGTGGCCGGCGCAGCTCTCCGGCGGCATGGCCCAGCGGCTGGCGCTGATGCGCACGTTTCTGACGCCGAAGCCGGTGCTCCTTCTCGACGAGCCGCTCGGCGCGCTCGACGCGATCACCCGGCGCAGCATGCAGGGCTGGCTGGAGGACGTGTGGCAGAGCGACGGGCGCACGGTGCTGCTCGTCACTCACGACGTGGAGGAGGCGCTGATCCTTGCCGACGTCATCTACGTGCTGTCGCAGCGTCCCGGGCGGATCGTCGAGCGGATCGCGGTGGCCCTTCCGCGGCCGCGCACCAGCCGCGACACCACCGCGCCCGCCTTCGTTGCGCTCAAGGCACGGGTGCTGGCCGCTCTGGAGCCTGCCGGTACGGCGGGGTAATCCGCGCCGTGTTGGCGCCGCCGCTAGAGGGCGCCGGATATCGCGTTGCGGTAGAGGGCGGCGTAGTCGTCCGCCATCAGCGGCACCGGGTTGCCGCCATTGGAAGGGTCGTGCTCGGCCATCGGCGCCGCCTCGGGGATGACATCCACGTCGACGCCGATCTCCTTCAGCGTATTGGGAATGCCGATCCGGCGGCGCAGTTCCAGCACCCATTCGACGACGCTTGCGGCCGACTGGCCGGGGAGGTCGAGGTAGCGGGCGAGCGCAGCGAGGCGCCCGTCGACTACCGGCAGGTTGCGGCGAAGCACGTAGGGCATGACCACCGCGTTAGTGAGCCCGTGGTGGGTTCCGCGCAGCGCCGAGCAGGGGTGGCTCATGGCGTGCATGGCACCGAGGCCCTTCTGAAACGCAACCGCACCCATCGACGAGGCGGCGAGCATGAAGGCGCGGGCGTTGACGTTGCCGCCATCCTCGACCGCAACCGGCAGCCACTCCTTGACCAGGCGCATCGCCTCGAGCGCGATGCCCTCGCCGAGCGGATGAAAGAACGGGCTGCACCAGGCCTCGAGCGAGTGGCTGAGGGCGTCCATGCCCGTCCACGCGGTGATTTTGGCGGGCAGGCCGACGGTCAGCTCGGGGTCGGCGATGACCACCCGCGGCAGCATGTTCGGGTGGAAGATGATCTTCTTGGTGTGGTCGGAGGGGTCGGTTACGACGGCGGCACGGCCTACCTCGGAGCCGGTCCCGGCTGTGGTCGGCACCGCGACGATCGGCGCGATGCCGCCGGCATTGGCCCGCGTCCACCAGTCCTCGCGATCCTCGAAGTCGAACACGGACCGCGTCTGGCCGCACATGAAGGCGACAAGCTTGCCGACGTCCATGGCCGAGCCGCCGCCGAAGGAGATTACCCCGTCGTGGCCGCCGGCTCGGTAGGCGGCGAGGCCGTCGTCGAGGTTCTTCAGCGTCGGGTTGCCGTCGACCTTGGAGAACACCGCGTGTGCGGTCCCGGCCTTGGCGAGAACGGCAAGCGCGTTGGCGACGATCGGCAGCTCGACGAGGCCGGGATCGGTGACGAACAGCGGCTTCGCCATGCCAGCGACGCCGACGGTCTCGGCCAGTTCCTTGATTCGGCCCGGTCCGAACCGGACGGCGGTCGGGTACGACCAGTTGGCGGTCAGCGACGGGTAAGTGTCGAGCATGTCGGCTAGGCTGTCCTGGTGCGCAGATGAAAGCTCTTCGGCCGGGTGAGGTGCTCGTAGCCGACCCGTGAGAGAGAAGCGCCACGGCCCGATTGCTTGACGCCGACCCAGGCCAGCGCCGGATCGACGTAGTCCGCCCGGTTCATGTAGACGGTGCCGGTCTCTATTCTGTCGCCGATGCGCTTGGCGGCCTCGACGTCCCCGGTCCAGATCGCGGCGGTAAGGCCGTAGGGCGAGTCGTTCATCAGGTCGATCGCCTCCTCATCGGACCTGACTTTCATGACGCCATGGGCCGGGCCGAAGGTCTCCTCGCGCATGATGCGCATGGAATGGTCGACCTCGGTGAGGAGCTGCGGCGCAAGGTAGGGCGTGCCTTGCTTGTCGGCGGCGAAGCGTTTGGTGTCGATCAGCGGCCTGGCGCCGTGGCCGACGGCGTCGGCGACCTGGGCGCGGACGGCGTCGGCGGCGCGGGCCCGCACCATCGGCCCGAGGGTGGTCTCGGGATCGGTCGGTGAGCCGAGCTTGTAGGCGTTGATGGTGGCGACGGCCGCCTCGACGAAATCGTCGTAGACGGCCTCGTGCACGTAGATGCGCTCCATGGCGCAGCAGCCCTGGCCGGTGTTGAAGTAGCCGGCGTCGACGATGTTGGCGACCGCGAACTCGAGGTTGACGTCGGGGCGCACGTAGGCCGGATCCTTGCCGCCGAGCTCCAGGCAGGTGGCCGGGAAATTGGGCGCGGCGGCGACCGCGGCCATGATCTTGCGACCGCCAGCGGTCGAGCCGGTGAAGCCGACCTGATCGACCAGGCCGGAGCCGATCGCCTTCTCGGTCGCCTCATGCGACATGTGAAGGACCTGGAATACATCGTTGGGAAGGTTCGCCTTCGCGAAGCATTCGGCAAAGTGCTCGGCGACCAGCGCCGTCTGGCTCGAATGCTTCATCACCGCCGCGTTGCCGGCGATGATTGCTGGCAGCACAGCGTTGAGGGCGGTCATGTAGGGGTAGTTCCAGGCCGGCAGGTTGAGGACCACGCCGAGCGGCTCGCGGCGAATGAAGCGCTCGAAGCCTTCCGTCGGCGGTCCGTTCACATCGGCGAGCGCCTCGGGGGCGATCTCGATCATGGTGCGGGCGCGCTCGTCGAAGCCGCGCATCTCGTTCGGCCCCTGGCTGATCGGGCGACCCATCTGCCAGGCGAGCAGTTCGGCCACGCGCGCCTTGTCGGCGACCATCGAGTCGGTGAAGGCGGTGGCGATGGCCAGGCGGTCGGCAAGCGGCACGCTTCGCCACTCGCGGTGGGCGGCGCTGGCGCGCTCCAACGTCGCCAGCACTTGCTCGTCGTCGGCCAGCGGCCGCTCGGCATAGACCGAATTGTCGACCGGGGAGATGATGCGCAGGGTTTGATTCATGAGGCACACACGACTGTAGACGGCACGGGACTATTGGCCTGAGCCGTTTGGCGTTTCAACTCAATACCGCTCGAAGCCGCGCTTCAGCTCCCAGTCGGTGATCCGGCGATCGTATTCGAACTGCTCCCACTCGGCGGTGTGGACGTAGTGGTCGATGACGTTGTCGCCGAAGGCGGCGCGCAACATCTTCGATTTCGCCATCAGCTCGGTCGCTTCGCGCAGGGTCTTGGGTATCTCGCGCAGCCGCTTGCCGAAGTAGGCGTCGCCGACGTAGGGGGCTTCCAGCTCCATCTCCTGCTCGATGCCATTGAGACCCGCGGCGATCAGGGCGGCGAAGGCAAGGTAGGGATTGAGGTCGGCGCCGCCCATGCGGCACTCGATGCGGATCGACTTCGACCCCTCACCGACCAGCCGGAAGCCGGCGGTGCGGTTGTCGAGCGACCAGATCGCCTTGGTCGGCGCGAAGGTGCCGACCTGATAGCGCTTGTAGGAATTGATGTAGGGCGCCAGGAACCAGGTGATCTCGCGGGCGTGGGCAAGCTGGCCGGCCACATACTGGCGCATCAGCGTCGACATGCCGTGGTCGGCCTTGCCGTCGAAGAAGAACGGCCTGCGGCCAGCGCCGTCCCAAAGCGAGGAGTGGATGTGGCAGGAATTGCCGGCGAGGTCGTAGCGCCACTTGGCCATGAAGGTGATTGCCTTGCCGTTGAGAAGCGCGATCTCCTTGCAGGCATTCTTGAGAATGACGTGACGGTCGGCCATGGTGAGGGCATCGGCATAGCGCACGTTGATCTCTTCCTGGCCGGGACCCCACTCGCCCTTGGAATTCTCCACCGGAATGCCAGCGTCCTCGAGGCCGGTGCGGATCGCCCGCATCACCGTTTCTTCCTTGGCGGTCTGCAGGATGTGGTAGTCCTCGATATAGCGGCCGGCCGTGTTGAGGTTGGCGTAGCTCTTGTCGGCGGCGGACTCGTAGGTCTCGTCGAAGAGGTAGAATTCCAGTTCGGAGGCGAAGTAGGCCGACATCTTCATGCCGGCCAGCCGCGCGATCTGCTTCTTCAGCATGGCGCGCGGCGCATGCTGCACGTCCTCGTGATGGTGATGGTCGAGGATGTCGGCGAGCACCAGGGCGGTGCCGGGGAGCCAGGGAATGCGCCTCAGCGTCGCCAAGTCGGGCTTCATGACGAAGTCGCCGTAGCCCTTCTCCCAGTTGGCGGCGGCGTAGCCCGGCACCGGCTCCATGTCGATGTCGTTGGCGAGAAGGTAGTCGCAGCCATGGGTCTCCTCGTGGGCTCCGGCAAGGAAATATTCCGCCTGCATGCGCTTGCCGACGAGACGGCCCTGCATGTCGGCAAAGCAGACGACGACAGTGTCGATCTCACGGGCGGCGACCGCCGTCTGCAGTTCCTTCAACGTGAGTATTCCGGCCATGACGCCCCCCTTGAACCGGTTGCCGGCCCGCACGTCGCCGCGCGGACCGGCCCAATGTAGCAGACGCTATCGCCGTCCTACATGGAGGCGGCGCCCTCGCGGTGCTTCACCGCGAACTCCTCCTCCGGCGAGTACACCAGCGTCCTGCGGCCATAGATGGCGAAATACAGGATCGCGATGATGTACCAGATCGCCACGCCGATGATGCCGACGCGGTAGAGCGGGTCGGCGAGCTGGAAGCCGATCGTCACGATGGCGATGATCACGGTCAGCGATGCCCCGAAAGTGCCGAACGGGCTGCGATAGGGCCGTTCGATGCTGGGGAAGCGCTGGCGCAGCCTGAGGAAAGTCAGGCCCTGCAGCAGGTAGGAGAACATGGCACCGAAGACAGCCATGTTGAGCAGAACGCCGCCGATGACGGTGCCCGCCGCCTCGCCGCCCTGGGTGATCCACACTACCAGCATCACCAGGAAGCCGATCAGGCCGCCGGTGACCAGCGCGACGTTCGGCGTCTTGTGCTCGCCATGGGTGACCGACAGAAAGTGCGGGAAGTAGCCCGCCCGCGACAGCGAATAGATCTGCCGGCCAAAAGCGAAGATGATGGCGTGGAAGCTGGCAATCAGGCCGGCCACCGCGAACAGCGACAGAATCTTGGCCCAGCCGGTGCCGTAGATCGCCCGGAAACCGTCGAGGATCGGCTCGCCAGACGTGCCAAGCGCGAAAGAGCCGTTCGGAATGGACGGATTGATCACCAGGATCAAGAAGCCGAGGGCAATGAGGGTGAACATGCCGAGCATGATGCCCCGCGGCATGTCACGCTGCGGGTCGACCGATTCCTCCGACGCCAACGGCAACTGCTCGATCGCCAGGAACAGCCACACGGCGAATGGCATGGAGGCAAGAACGCCATACCAACCAAGGGGCAGAAACGGACCGTTGCCATCAGGCAGTGCCGCGCTCGTATCGGTGCCAATGTTCATCGCCCATTTGGCGAAGTCGAATTGCCCCGAGAAAATCGCGCTGAGGAAGAAGAACACCAGGATCGCGATGGCGATGAGTGTCACGATCACCGTCACCGTGAACGAGAGGGCGACGCCGCGCACGTTAAGGCCGACAAAGACGATGTAGCCAATCAGCCACCACACCGGCTGGAACCAATCAGGCGTCCCGAAAATGCCGGTGAGGTAGGTGCCGGTGAAGTATACCACCACCGCTGGCGTCAACACGTACTCGATGTTCTCCGCTACGCCGGTGATGAAGCCGCCCCATGGGCCGAATGCGGTGCGCGCGAACGAATAAGCGCCGCCGGTATGGGGCAGCGCCGGGCTCATCTCGGCAATCGAGTAGGTGAGACCGAGATACATGATGGCGATGATGATGGTGCCGACGAGCATGCCGCCCCAGCCGCCAACCGCGAAGCCGAGGTTCCAGCCCGAAAAGTCGCCCGAGATAACCGCACCGACGCCCAGCGCCCATAGCGAGAAGACGCCAGCGTGGCGTTTCAGTCCTCGCTTCTCGAAATAGTCAGCACCGGGGATGTGATAGGACACCCCGCCCTCGTGCTTTTTCGTTTCAGCCATTGCAGCCACTCCTTGATGGATGCGGTCGTCTCATTGGCAGCCCGGTCCGCAATCCGCGGCCGGTCCATTTCCCGGCCGGCGCCCCGCCACGCCGATCGGGAACCACAGGTTGTCACTGAAGCAGTGAACAGGACCACAGTGCCCCCGGCGGCCGCGACCAACGGTCGGTCACCCCGGCACAACGTCGTGGTCGGCAGTTTGTCGCCCGCCAACACCACCTTGGTCCCCACCCCAGCGATCGACGCGGGAGACCCCGCGCGATTCGACAACTGAAGCACGCGCTGACACAAACGACAAGCCAATCTCGCGGGGGCGGTGACTTGCCGATTTTTGGTTTTGATTCAATCTCTTAACGGAGAGATTGGGCATCGTCCGGCCGCTGCCCGCCGGCTGCTCGCGGGCCTTTGGCGGCGGGGCACGCGGGTGAGGCCGACGCACACCGCCCGCCGCGACCGGGGAGGGCAAGGTGCTGTGGGTCAAGCTCGCCGAAATCGTTGAGATTGCGCGCGAGGCGTGGGGCTTGGGCAGAGGCGCCCTACGCCTCGAAGAACACCGTCTCGCCCTCGCCCTGGAGGCGGATGTCGAAAACGTAGCGGGGCATGTGGTCGGCGGTTCCGTCGCGTTTGGCGATCAACGTCGCGCGGCCGTCGGCGGGAACCAGCGCCAGCACCGGGTCGGCCCCATTGGCGGCCTCGTCGTCGAAATAGATGCGGGTGAATAGCCGGCGCAGGATTCCGCGTGCGAACACGCCGACATTGATGTGCGGCGCCTGCTCGCTGCTGTCGGGTCCCGGCACGCGGCCAGGCTTGACCGTACGGAAGCGGTAGCGGCCGTCCTTGTCGCATTCGCAGCGGCCGAAGCCCTTGAAGGTGGTGTTGGACGGCGCGCCGGCGCCGCCGGAATAGCGACCGGCGCCGTCAGCCTGCCAGATCTCCACCATGGCGTCGGGAACCGGATCGCCGTTGCCGTCGAGGACGCGACCCTCGATGCGGATCGCATCGCCAACCGCATCATCTGTGATCAGCTCGTCGCCGACCAGTGCCGGGAAACCATAGCGGTCGCTGGGCGCCAGCCCGATGTTGAAGTAAGGCCCGACTGTCTGCGAGGGCGTGAGGCCGGATCGGCCCGTCCTGGCCATGCCGATGTCGCCGACGTCCGTCTCGCTCATGACCGGGGCTCCTCGAACGGCGTGGCGGAGCGGCCACGCAAGATGAGATCGAAGCGGAAGCCGAGCGCCCATTCGGGCACGGTGGTGGCAATGTCGAATTTGGCGATCAGCCGCTCGCGCGCCTTCTCGTCCACCGAGCAGGCAATCGGATCGAGCGGGATCAGCGGGTCGCCGGGAAAGTACATCTGGGTCACCAGGCGGGTGAGGAACGAGGGGCCGAACAAAGAGAAGTGGATGTGGTTCGGCCGCCAGGCATTGGGATGATTGCGCCACGGATAGGCGCCGGGCTTGATGGTGGTGAAGGAATAGCGGCCCTTTGGATCGGTGACGCAACGGCCGGCGCCGGTGAAATTGGGGTCGAGCGGAGCCGGGTGCTGGTCGACCGCGTGGATGTAGCGGCCGGCGGCATTGGCCTGCCAGATCTCGATCAACGTGCCGGGCAACGGGCGGCCGTCCTCGTCCATCACAACGCCGCTGACGACAATGCGCTGACCGAGCGGCTCGCCGTCGTGCTGGCGGGTAAGGTCGTTGTCCAAGTCGCGCACGCTCTCGTGGCCGTAAACGGGGCCGGAGAGCTCCGACAAGGTGTGGGGAATGATGACCAGCGGCCGTCTCGGCGAACGCGTGCGGCTAGCGACGTAGGCCGGGGCAAGATACGGCGGGTGCGCCTTGAGGCTGTCAAGCGGATAGGCGGTGCTCATGGTCATGGGTTCTCCCTCTGCCGCCCCGTTTCAGGCGACCCTTTCGAGCGCCATGGCGACGCCTTGGCCGACGCCGACGCACATGGTGGCGAGGGCGATGCGGCCGCCACGTTCCTTCACCCCCAGGGCGGCGTCTGCGGCGAGGCGGGCGCCCGACATGCCGAGCGGATGGCCAAAGGCGATGGCGCCGCCGTTAGGATTGACGTGCTCGGCATCGTCGGCGAGGCCGAGCTGGCGCAGGCAAGCGAGCGCCTGGGCTGCGAAGGCCTCACTCAGCTCGATCAGATCGAAATCGCCGATCTTGAGGCCAAGCCGATCGCCGAGCTTGCCGGTGGCAGGGACCGGTCCGATCCCCATGATGCGCGGCGGCACGCCGGCGGTGGCCATGCCGAGGACGCGTGCGATCGGGGTAAGGCCGTGGCGTTCGGCCGCCTCGTGCGAGGCGACGATCAACGCCTGGGCACCGTCGTTGATGCCGGAGGCGTTGCCGGCCGTCACCGTGCCGCCCGGGCGGACGATCGGCTTCAGCTGGGCAAGGCCGACAAGGGTCGTGTCGGGGCGCGGATGCTCATCGTCGGCGACAGTGACCGGCGGCGTCGTACCGATGCCGGGAGCCTCTACCGGAACGATCCGTTCGGCGAGGATGCCGGTTTCCTTGGCCCGCCGCGCCCGTTCCTGCGATCGGCAGGCGAAGGCGTCCTGATCGGCGCGGCTCACCAGAAACTCCTCGGCGACGTTCTCGCCGGTCTCCGGCATGGATTCGACGCCGTACTGGGCCTCGAGCACCGGGTTGACGAACCGCCAGCCGATGGTGGTGTCGTAGATCGCGGCCGAACGCTGGAAGGCTTTTTCGGCTTTGCCCATGACCAGCGGTGCTCGGGTCATCGATTCGACGCCGCCGGCAACGACGAGATCGAGTTCGCCCAGGCGGATGGCGCGGGCGGCGGTGCCGACGGCGTCGAGACCGGAGGCGCACAGGCGGTTGATGGTGGTGCCGGCGACGTGATCGGGCAGACCGGCGATGAGAGCCGCCATGCGGGCGACGTTGCGGTTGTCCTCACCGGCCTGATTGGCGCAACCGAAAATCACCTCGTCGACTCCGTCGGCGAGGCCGGGATGACGCTCGAGGAGGGCCCGGATCGGGATCGCGGCGAGGTCGTCGGCGCGCACGCGGGCGAGCGCGCCGGCGAAACGACCGATCGGCGTGCGTATTGCGTCGCAGATGAAAGCGTCGCGGATCATTCATCGCCCCCGTGGGCGCGGGCGGTGCGCACCTGAAGCTTACGCAGGACGGCGAGCTCCTCGGCGGTCGGCGGCGGCGTCTTGCCGGCGTCATCGGCAAACTTGAGCGGCCAGCCGCACTCGGCCGCGACCTTGTCGCGGGTGAAACCGGGATGGAGCGACACCACGGTCAACTCCCGGCTCGCCGGGTCCGGCGTCAGCACGCACAGGTCGGTGATCACCCGCGTCGGCCCGGCGGTGGTGAGGCCGAGGGCGGTGCGGCTGCCCGCACCGGTGCCGTGGCCGAGCGAGGTGACGAAGTCGAGCTTGGCGACGAAGGCACGCGGCGACATCGCCATGGTGATGTAGATCTGGCCGCAGCTCGCCGCGATCTCGGGGGCCCCGCCACCACCGGGCAGGCGCACCTTCGGCCGGTGGTAAGGGCCGATGACCGTGGTGTTGAGGTTGGCGTAGCGGTCGATCTGGGCGCCGCCAAGAAAGCCGACGGTCATCCGTCCGCCCTGCAGCCAGTAGCGGAACATCTCGGGCACCGAGACGGTGGTCAGCGCCGTCTCGCACAGCTCGCCGTCGCCGATCGACAGGGGCAGCACGTCGGGCCTGGTGTCGATGGTGCCGGATTCGTAGATCAGGGTGATGTCGGGGGCGTGGGTCAGGCGGGCGAGGTTGCAGGCGGCCGAGGGGGCGCCGATGCCGACGAAGCAGACGTCGTTGTTGTTGAGCGCGCGCGCCGCGGCGACGGTCATCATTTCGGTCGGGGTGTAGGCCTCGCCCATCGCGCGTCGCCTCACGCCGCGCTCGCGGCATACTGACGGAAAGCGTCCGGCCCCTTGGCGAGCACGTTCTCGCCCATCCAGGCGAGGAAACCGTCGCGGTCGCGGGCAATGGCGTCCCACGCCTTGTAGAAGGCGTTGGCGCGCCTGTAGTAGCCGTGGGCGTAGGATGGGTAGGCGCCGCCGGGGACGGCTGATATGGCGTTCACCGTCCACGCCGGCAGAATGACGGCATTGGGGCTGCGCGGGCCGAAGTCGTCGACCACCTCCTCAACGGTGATGACGGTGCGTCTGGCCGCAAGCACCGCCTCCTTTTGGACGCCGACGATGCCTTCGAGCATCACGTTGCCGGCGCGGTCGGCGCGCTGGGCGTGGATGATGGCGACGTCGGGACGAAGGGCGGGAACGGTGGCGAGGACCTCGCCGGTGTAGGGACAGGTGACGGAGCGGATGCGTGGATTGACCGCGACCAGGTCGACCCCCTTGTAGCCGCGGAACACGGCGAAGGGCAGGTTGGCGGCGCCGGCCTCGTAGGCGTTGGCCATGGCGGCGTGGGAATGTTCTTCGAGGGCGAGCGGCACCGGCCAGCCGTTCTCGACCGCGTCGCGCATGCGGTGGAGCGAGCCGACCCCGGGGTTGCCGCCCCACGAGAAAATGAGACGGTCGGCGGCGCCCATCCCGATCAACTGGTCGTAGATTATGTCGGGAGTCATGCGGACGAGGGTCAATCGCCTGATGCCTTGGCGGATCACCTCGTGGGCGGCGGCAAACGGAATGAGGTGCGTGAACCCCTCCATGGCGACGGTGTCGCCGTCCTTGAGGTTGGCGGCGACGGCCTCCTTGAGCGACAGGAACGCGGCCATCAGTTCAACTCCTCACCAAGAACCTCGCGCAGCCAGCGGAAGGCGGCGTTGGCGGCGGGCACGCCGCCG
>CAZSWL010000196.1:0-3973 GCA_964610725.1 uncultured Bauldia sp. | reverse complement strand
ACCACACCCAGGCCAACAAGGTGCGCGGCTGTGCGAGCCAGGTGTGGCTGGTCAGCCGGCAGGAGAAGCAGGGCGGCAGGACCGTGCTGCATTTCATCGGCGACAGCGACGCATTGATCGTGCGCGGCCTGGTGGCGATCGTCATCGCCCTGTTCGACGGCAAGTCTCCCGCCGAGATCGTCGCCACCGATGCGGAGGCGCTGTTCGGCAGACTCGATCTGCGCGCCCATCTCACCGCCCAGCGCTCCAACGGCCTGCGCGCCCTGGTCGACCGGATCAGGGCGGACGCCGAGGCGGTGCGCGCGACCGCCTGAGCGCGCTCACTTGACCGTCGGGCGATAATCGTCGGCTCCCCAGTGGTGAATCCGCGCGGCAAAGGGCGGGCCGGAGGCGGTGGCCAGCAGGCCGTAGTGGCGGGCGAGGCGACTTAGACCCAGACGCAGCACCACCTTGGCCGAGCGCGCCGGCCACTGGCGCTCGTGCTCGATGTCTTCCAGCCCTTTGAGGAAACAGCAGAAGTCGACCAGAACGCCGGAAAGCTCGGGCCCGACGGCGGTGAGCGCCTTGTCGAGGCGCCGTCTGGCGGCGATCGCCACCTCGGTGAGCTCGGCGATGCCGCCGGGGCCGCGGCCGCGCCGCTTGTCGGCGACGGCGGCGGTCCAGTTGGCGGTCACCCGCGGCATCAGGCGGGCACGCGAATAGTCCGCGCGCAGCCGCTCGCCGGCGGCGAATTCCGCCTGGTCGACCAGCGGGCGGCCGTCGCGACCCTTGCGTCGCCTCAGCCACGACAACGGGCTCTCGGCGTGGTTCACGGTGATGCTGATGGTGCCGAAGGCGGGATCGTCGACCACCGCGGAGCCGCGCTGCTGGTGCTGTGCGGCGAAACCGTCGCTGCCGGAAAGGCTGCGGCGGAGGGCGGCGCGCCCGACGGCGGTCGCGACAAGGCCGCCGTCATTGTCGCGATCGATCAGTCCGCGCGCCCGCATCGCCGCAACGACGCCGTCGTCAACCTCGTGCGACCGAAGACGGCGCTTGCGGCCCGCTTGCACCAGGCGGTGGTGCCCGTTGGCGTCGGCGATCAGTCTGGCGCCGCGCACCGACAAACGGCGCAGCAACCGGATGGCATCCGGGTCGGGCACGCCGTGATTCACTATTCTCTCCGCGACGCGCCGTCACCGAACGACCAGACGTCGACGGCGCGCTCGAGGTAGTCGAGGATCGTATCGAGGGTGGGATCTTCCCGCCGTTCCTCCACCCGCCGACAGGCATGGGCGGCGGTGGTGCGATCGCGGCCGAAGGCCAGACCGGCCGCGTCGTAGGTGAGGCCGAGGCGGGTGTGGGAAAGGTAGATCGCCACCTGACGGGCGAAGGCGACCCGCGCCGGTCCACGTCGACCGGCGCGGATCGAATCGGGAAGAATGCGAAACGCCGAAGCCACCATCGCCACCACGAAACACGCCGTCGTTTCCGCTTCCCTCGTCCGCGCCGGCCGCCGGTTCGCTTCCCTGACCATGCCGCACCCGTTTATGGTTAAGGATTTTATTCCTATACCACCCTAACCTCCTTTCCGTTCGACGGGGATAACTTTTCTGAGCGAAGCGCATCGCCGCGCCGCTCGGTGGCCACTTATCCCCGCCGAAGGCGACGGGCGGACACTGCTCTCCACAATGGAGAGCGGCGATGCATTCTTGCTCTGACGGGTCGGGGACGCGGAAAAAGACGGTGGCGGCGCGGCGGGCTTTGCCCGGCGCGGCGGCCGATTCGGTCGGCCGCGTGGTCGCCGCCGGCGCCGAGGCGTACGACCGTCTCAGACACCTTCCGCGGCTGTTGCCGGTCACTCCCGCCGACCTTGCCGACGACAGTGCTGCGGCGCGGCGCAAGATCGTCGCCCGGCTTGCCCGCGCGTTGCGGGCGGAGCGCAACCGTGGCCGCGCCGGCCACTGGACCTACGATCTCAACCGGCACATCGGGCTCAGTCAGGCGTATGCGGCCGAGCGCAGCCGCCTGCGGGGGCAGCTCTGCCCCGGTGCCCGCGGTAAGGCGCCGGTGCCATAGGCGCTGGTGACGGTCAGGCTCTGCGGCGACGCTGCTGGCCGAGGCCCATCTTCTTGGCCAGCGCCGAGCGCGCGGCCGCATAGTTGGGCGCCACCATCGGGTAGTCGGCGGGCAGGCCCCACTTCTCCCGATAGTCCTCGGGCGATAGATCGTAGTGGGTTCTGAGGTGGCGCTTGAGCGATTTGAACTTCTTGCCGTCCTCAAGACAGATGATGTAGTCGGGAAAGACCGATCGCTTGGGATTGACCGCGGGCTTCAACGGCTCGGGCTCCGGTTCTCTCATGCCCGATTGAGTCGCGTTCAGCGCGCGATGGACATCGGCAATGAGCTTGGGCAGATCGGTGACCGGAACGGTGTTGTTGCTGACGTACGCCGAGACGATATCGGCTGCCAGGTCGATCAGATCGCCGTTGGAAGCTTGGTCGCTCATCTTTTCATCCTGTGATCGTGTCTTGTCGCCGCTTCGTAACGGTCGCAAGACAGGGTGGCCCCTCCGCAACTGCGTTGTTCGCTCAGCGGTCTCGTGTCGACCGGCAGAAATCGAAGCCCGTTACTTGGCACAGTGCATAGCCGCCAAGTAGTCGCATTACAAGCGCAAATCTTGGGTATTCAATCGGCAACACAGTTTTTCTTGAGAGGATGCCCAATTCGCGCGTCTCGCCCTGTGGTTGACGCCGACAGACGCCCTCAGCCAAAGTAGTACAAGACGAGATAGGCCGCAAGCAACAGCGTCGCCCAGAAGGCCATGCGCCCGGTCGGCCAACTCGCGGCCAGAATGCCGCCGGGACCGTGATGGCGGTAGATCGTGCGCACCAGCCGGTCGGCGCCGCTGCGGATGCGGACGGCGAGCGCGGTGCGGGCGCGGATTGCGCCCGTGGTCAGCGCGCCGGCGAGCGCCGGGCCGCCCGTCCGCCACAGCCAGTCGGTATCGAGGGTGACGGTGGCCGTGCGCTTGAGCAGCGGCAGCACCAGCACGAAGGCGACGCCGCCGGCGAGCAGGAGCTGCAGCATGGTGGCGACGTGGCCGACCGTATAGGGGGTGTAGTCGACCGGAAACGGCAGCAGCGCATAAAGGGCGCCCGGAAAAAGGCCGATGGCGATGCACAGGAAGGCAAACAGCGTCATGCCGGCGCGCATCGCCAGTGGCGGATCGCCCACCTTCAGGCCGGAATCCTTGGCGAAGAAGATGTACCACGGCCATTTGAGGCCGATGTCGATAAAGACGCCGACGGCGCCGGCGGTGACCAGCAGCCACACGATCGCCATGTGCGCCTCGGCGGCGCCCTCGCCGATCATCGCCTTGGAAATGAAGCCGGAGGTGAGCGGCACCGCCGAGATCGACAGGCCGCCGATGATGCCGGTGATCGCCGTTACCGGCATCGAGCGGAACAGGCCGCCGAGCTCGGAGCACTTGCTGCGCCCGGTCATGGCCATGACCGAGCCGGCAGCCATCAGCAGCAGCGCCTTGTAAATGATGTGGGTGAAGGCGTGGGCGGCCGCGCCATTGAGTGCCATCGGCGTGCCGATGCCGATGGCGGTCACCATGAAGCCGACCTGGTTGACGAGCGAGTACGACAGGATGCGGCGGATATCGTTCTCGAGGACGCCGTAGAAGATTCCGTAGAAGACCATGTAGAGGCCGACGACGATGAGCACCTCGGCGCCGGGGAAGCCGACCAGCAGCGCGTAGACGGCGGTCTTGGTCGTGTAGGCGGACAGGAAGACGGTGCCGGAATAGGAGGCGCGCGGATAGGCGTCGGGCAGCCAGGCGGAGACTGGCGGCGCCCCGGTGTTGACGAGGAAGCCGGCGATCATCAGCCAGTGGGCGAGGCTGTCGGTGTGCATCGCGGTGAAGGTGGTGGAGCCGGTGGCGACGATGTGGCCGGCGATGCCGGCCATGAGCAGGACGCCGCCGAGC
>CAZSWL010000195.1:0-3563 GCA_964610725.1 uncultured Bauldia sp. | reverse complement strand
CGTCGAACCGGCGGTTCAACGACTTCGTCAACGAGATCGCCCGCTTGAATCGTTTCTTCAAGGACCGCGACTAAGCGACTCGACGGACGTCGAAACCATGCGCACGATCCTGATCCTGTTCGCCGGGGCGCGCGGGCACGCCCACGTGGCCGTGTTCCACGAGTTCGCCGAGAGCCTGGCGCGAATGATCCAGCGCCGTCGCGGCAAGGCGCGGGTGCGCGTCGTCAGCGGCTGAAGCCCGAACGAGAGACAAGACGTGGATGGCCGGCACGCGCCCGGCCATGACGGTCAAGGATTGTCATGACAGCGACCGAAGTGAAATTCGCCCGCGCCCGCCTGTCGGCGGTCGAGGCCGACGGCACCTTTTCGGGCTACGCCAGTTTGTTCGGCCAGGCCGACCTCGGCCGCGACATGGTGATGCCGGGCGCCTTCGCCGCCTCGCTGAAGAAGCGCGGGGCCGCCGGCGTCAAGATGCTCTTCCAGCACGACCCCAACCAGCCGATCGGCGTGTGGCTCGACATCCGCGAGGACGGCGAGGGGCTCTACGTCAAGGGCCGGCTGACCACCGAGGTCGAGCGGGCGCGCGAGGTGCTGAGTTTGATGCGCGCCGGGGCACTGGACGGCCTGTCGATCGGCTACCGCACCGTCCGCGGCAGGACCGACGCCAAGACCGGCATCCGCAGCCTCTACGAGGTCGACCTGTGGGAAATCTCGGTGGTGACGTTCCCGATGCTGCCGGAGGCGCGCGTCTCCGCCGTCAAGGCGGCGCGTGATGCAGGACGGCTGCCCACCACCCGCGAATTCGAGCGCTTCCTCGTGCAGGACGCCGGGCTGACGCGCTCCGAGGCCAGGACGGTGATTGCGTCCGGCTTCAAATCCCTCGCCGGCAGGCGGGATGCCGCCAGCGGGTCACGCGACCGGTTCGCCGCGAAACTGCGACGGGCCACCCGACTGATGCGCAACCAAAGGTGAAATCATGACCGACCGTATCCCGCGACCGCTGGAAGTGAAGGCGGCCGTCCCGCTCGACGCCGAGGACGCCTTCGACGACTTCATGCGCGGCTTCGAGGAGTTCAAGTCCGCCAACGACGAAAAGCTGCATGAGCTGGAGCGCAAGCTCTCCGCCGATGTCGTCACCGTCGACAAGGTGGAACGCATCAACCGCGCCCTCGACGACTATAAGCGCGTCGTCGACGGCCTGGTGATGAAAGGTCGCCGGCCGCCGCTCGGCGGCGACAGCCGGGCGAGCTCGCTCGCTTCGCTCGAGCACAAGGCCGCCTTCGAGGCCTACGTGCGCGCCGGCAACGAGGACGCGCTCCGCGCCATCGAGGTGAAGGACCTCGCCGTCGGCTCCGACGGCGGCTACCTGGTGCCCGACGAGACCGAGCGTGAGATCGGCCGCCGCCTGAGCGCGGCCTCGCCGATCCGCGCCATCGCCGGCGTCCGCCAGATCTCCGGCAACGTCTACAAGAAGCCGTTCGTCACCACCGGCGCCGTCACCGGCTGGGCGGCGGAAACCGGCGCCCGCGCCGAGACCACCGCCCCCGTCCTCGCCGAGCTGCAATTCCCGGCGATGGAGCTCTACGCCATGCCGGCGGCGACGGCGACGCTGCTCGACGATTCGGCCGTCAACATCGACGAGTGGATCGCCGGCGAGGTCGAGACGGCCTTCGCCGAGCAGGAAGGCACCGCCTTCGTCACCGGCGACGGCACCAACAAGCCGACCGGCTTCCTCTCCTACACCACCGTGGCAGAAGCCTCGTGGGCGTGGACCAAGATCGGCTACGTGGCGACCGGCGTCGACGGCGACTTCCCGGCGAGCGCCGAATCGGACGTTCTCATCGACCTCGTCTATGCGCTCAAGGCCGGCTACCGCCAGAACGCCACCTGGGTGATGAACCGCTCCACCCAGGCGGCGGTCAGGAAGCTCAAGGACGACTCGGGCAACTACATCTGGCAGCCCTCGGCGGTCGCCGGCGCCCCGGCGACGCTGATGAACTTCCCGATCGCCGAGTCGGAGGACATGCCCGACATCGGCTCGGACGCACTGGCGATCGGCTTCGGCGATTTCCGCCGCGGCTACCTGATCGTCGACCGGGTCGGCGTGCGCGTGTTGCGCGATCCCTATTCGTCGAAGCCGTACGTGCTTTTCTACACCACCAAACGCGTCGGCGGCGGCGTCCAGGACTTCGACGCCATCAAGTTGTTGAAATTCGGCACGGCCTGAGCCCGCGTCCCTTCCCCCCAGGACGTGTCGATGGGCGGCCCCGCTTTGCTCCTCGGCGGGGCCGCCCGCTTGCCGGACGAAATAGCGAAAAATCGACGACGAATGGGGCGAATAAAGTCAGCCGAACGTTAGTCATTGTCGGCTTTTTCGCTCCTCTCGCCCGCTTTCCAGTCTCATTAGCTAGCGGAACCATCCGATGACCGCAGCGCTGATCACCCCGCCTGCGCTCGAACCGGTGTCGCTCGACGACGCCAAGGCGCACCTGCGCCTCGACACCAGCGACGACGACGCGCTGGTGACCGCCGCCATCACCGCCGCCCGCGTCCATGTCGAGGCGATGACCCGCCGGGTGCTGATCGAGCAGGGCTGGCGCGTCTATCTCGACGCCTGGCCGAAGAAGCGCATCGTCGCCATCCCGGTGGCGCCGCTGATCTCGGTCGACAACCTCATCGTCTTCGATCCCGGCGGCGACGCCATCGCGGTCGCCAGCGACGACTACGAGGTCGACGCCGTGTCGGTGCCCGGCCGCCTGGTGCTGTCGGCGCCGGTGCCGGTGCTCGTCGGCCGCGCCGTCAACGGCATCGAGATCGACGTCACCGCCGGCTACGGCCCCACCAGCATCGACGTGCCGACGCCGCTGCGTCAGGCGATCATGATGCTGGTCGCCCACTGGTACGAGCATCGCGGCGCCGTCGGCCACGACCAGGCCGGCAACGTGCCGCCGCTCGGCTTCGACGCGCTGATCGCGCCCTACCGGATCCTGTCGCTGTGACGACGCTCGACTACGATCCCGGCTGGCTCGCCCATCGCGTCACCATCGAGTCGGCGGCCGGCGCCAGCGACGAGGCCGGCGGCGAGACGGTGACGTGGGACACGCTGGCGACGCTGTGGGCCCACATCGAGCCGGTGAGCGCCGGCGAGGCGATCGTCGCCGGGCACCTGTCCGGCGTCGTCACCCATGTGGTGACGCTGCGCTGGCGCGACGACATCGCCGGCGGCATGCGGGTAGCCTATCGCGGCCGCACCTTCCGCATCCTCGCCGTCTACGACCCCGACGAGAGCCGCCGCTACCTGGTTGCCAAGGCGAGCGAGGAAACGCCATGAGCCCGGCACTGTCGCTGACCGGCGACGACCTCGTCCACGCGCTGGCCGGGCTCGCCGGCCGCCCGGCGGTGGATCGCGCCGTCGCGACGCGGGCCGAGACGCTGGCAAGCGAGATCGCGCGCACCGCCGGCGGCGCCGTCGCCGTGCGGGTCGTGCGCCGCGGCCCCGGCGACTATGCCGTCGAGGTAACCGGAACGGGCGCTTCCGATCCGGCGGTCGCCGCGGCCATCGC
>CAZSWL010000194.1:0-8767 GCA_964610725.1 uncultured Bauldia sp. | reverse complement strand
ACCATCACTGCTCCGCAGTGGCACCGGCAGCACCGGTATGGCGGCGCCCGCCCGCGGCCTGGCGGTTGCCCATGCCGCCGTTCACCGCCGACGCGCCACGGTCATGCCATCGCCGAGCGGCAGGAGCACCTTGTCGACGCGTTCGTCGCCGGCGATCTTGGCGTTGAGCGATCGGATCACGTTCACCGCCGGGTCGCTGACCTCCGGGTCGGCGACCGCCCCCCGCCACAGCATATTGTCGAAGGCGATGACGCCGCCGCTGCGCACCAGCACCAGCGCCGCCTCGTAGTAGGCATCATAGTTCTTCTTGTCGGCGTCGATGAAGGCGAAGTCGAACCGCCCGCCGCCGCCCTCCCGTACGAGTGCCTGCAGCGTTTCGATGGCCGGCGCCAGCCTCAGCTCGACCTTGTCGCCGACGCCCGCCTCGCGCCAGTAGCGACGCGCGATGTCGGCCCATGCCCGGTTGATGTCGCAGGCGATCAGTTTGCCGTCGGCCGGCAGCGCCAGCGCCACCCACAGCGCGCTGTAGCCGTAGAAGGTACCGACCTCGAGCGCGGTGCGCGCCCCGATCAGTTTGACCAGCATGGCGAGAAACTGGCCCTGTTCGGGCGAGATCTGCAGCATTGCGTACTTGCTGCGCCCGCTCGCCTCCCGGATTTTCGCAGCCACCTCGTGCTCGCGGTCGCCGCATGTGACCAGATACTGGTTCAAACGTGGGTCGAGGCCGATGCTGTTGCGCGACAATTGTCTCACCCGTGCTGCGTGGTGGTCGTGTCGGCCGGCTGCATCGTCCGTTCGTCAGTGGACGTGGCAAGCCAACGCCAAATTGTTATGATGAGCTGACTTGTGTGTCGAGAGGAGGCCCTGTCGTGTTCACAAGCCGCATCGTGCCGGTCGCCGCGATCGTCGCCGCGCTCACCGCCGGCCTGACTGTCCCCGCCTTGTCGGCCGATCCCGCCGGCCAAGCCGTCGCCGTCAACCCGGCGGCCAATGCCAGCGGCGCCGGCGGCGCCCGCACCCTCGCCACCAACGGCGCCATTTACACCGGCGATGTGGTCACGACCGACGCCGCCGGCGAGGCGCAGCTCAAATTCCGCGACGATACCCGCATGGTGGTCGGCCCCAACTCCGAGCTCACCATCGACCGCTTCGTCTACGTCGGCCCGGCCACCGCCAAACAGGTGACCCTCAACGCCGGCCGCGGCGTCTTCCGTTTCATCACCGGCAACAGCCCCAAACCCGCCTACCTGATCGACACGCCGGTGGCGACCATCACCGTGCGCGGCTCGCACACCGACTTCATCCTGCCCGGCGACGGCACCATGGGCATCGTCTATTACACCGACCCCGGCGAGAAGGGCGACCACGGCCTCTACGTCTGCGACAAGCCCGAGCTGCGCAAGGACGGCGACCGCCGCCGCCGCTGCGTCAACATGGTCAACGAGTGCGCGTTCGTCGTCTTCACCGCCGGCGAGGATCCGCACTGGGTCATGAACGCCTACGACCGCACCGCGATGATGGACAAGATCCCGTTCGCCTTCCGCCAGGGCGGTCTCGCGCCAGGCTTCCACGTGAATTCCGGCGCCTGCAACAGCCGCCGGTTCCCGGGCCCGAGCCACGCCAACGGCAGCGGCGGCTCGCCCCCGGGCTCGCGCCCGCCGCGGTTCCCAGGGCAAGGTCACGACGGCGGGAACATACCGTAAGAGGCGCCGCCCGCGCCATCGGCGGCCGATCGACCAGGGGGAGAAGCGGTGAAGAGAGTTCTGTGCTACGGCGATTCCAACACCTGGGGCACGATGCCGATGCGCTCGGCCGATGATGTGCGCCGCTTCGGCCCCGGCGAGCGCTGGACCGGAGTGATGGCCGAGGCGCTCGGCGCCGGGTGGACGGTGATCGAGGAAGGCCTGCCCGGCCGCACCACCGTCCACGGCGACCCGATCGAGGGCATGCACCTCAACGGCAGGACCTTCCTCGAGCCGTGCCTCTTCAGTCACTGGCCGCTGGACGTCATTGCCCTGATGCTCGGCACCAACGACCTCAAGCCGCGCTTTTCGGTGCACGCCGCCGACATCGCCTTCGGCGTCGGCGCCCTGCTCCTGGCGATCAGGACGCTCACGCCGCCGTGGACGGAGACGCCCGAGGTGCTCCTCATCTGTCCGCCGCCGGCGGTCGGCAGCGGCTGGCTCACCGAGATGTTCGCCGGCGCCGGCGCCAAGACCGGCGCAATGCCGGCGCTCTACGAGGCCCAGGCGAAACAGTACGGCGCCGCGTTTTTCGACGCCGGCACGATTGCTGCGGTCTCCCCGGTCGACGGGGTCCATCTCGAGGCCGACCAGCATCGCCGCCTCGGTGCGACGCTTGCCAACCGGGTGCGGCAACTGGCCTGACGAGCAGGCTCGGACGCTCCGGCACCGCCGTTGTCAGCCGGCTGAAAGCACGCTTGTCCTAATCCCGGCGCGTGAAACCGGGATGCATGTTCATGCGAGCCAGCGCAATCACCACCGCGGCGATCATTGTGGCGGCCGGAGCGGCCTCGACGACTGCTTTGGCGGCGTCGCTATCGCCGAACGAAATTCAGACCACCTTCGGCTCGGGCAAACCGTTCAGCGCCGAGAGCGCCAGCGGCCGCACCGCCTACTGGTTCACCTTCAACGCCGACGGTAGCGCCCTCGCCGTGCGCAAGGGCCAGAACGGGTCGGCCCGCGGCAACTGGCGTCTGTGGCGCGACGGCTATTGCTCGCAATGGGGCAACGGGAGCGAGCACTGTTACACGATCGACAAGAACGGCGGCCAGTTCGACGTGCGCGACAGTGCCGGCAATCTCGTCGCCCATTTCGCGCTGGCCACACCGAACGCCACCGGCGCGTCGCCGGCGAGCGGGTACACCGACGGCACCTACACCGGCCCGGTGGTCGATGCGTACTACGGTCTCATGCAAATCCAAGCCGTCATCCGCAACGGCCGCCTGGCATCGGTCAACATCCTCGAGTACCCCTCGGATCGCCGCACGTCGGTTTACATCAACCGGCAGGCGCTGCCGCTGCTGCGCAACGAGGTGCTGAGCGCCCAAAGCGCCAACGTCGACATCGTCTCGGGCGCGACGCTGAGTAGCGAGGCGTTCCTCAGATCGCTCGACGCGGCCATGACCAAGGCCCGGCTCTAGCACCGCCCCCGCGAACCGCAGCCTGGGCCCGCGCCTGGGGTGATCGCCGACACGGCGGGCCTGACCGTGAAGCTCCGCGGTAGATGAGGCAGCGGCCGAACCGGCCACCCGAGGGCGCCGCCGCCGACCCGACCGAACGGAATGCAGGCGCGTGTGCCGTCGAGCCGGGGTCGCCGCCGCCCGCACGCACGTGCGATCGGCACGTGGCTGGTGCCGCAGGAGGGACTCGAACCCCCGACCCATGCATTACGAATGCATTGCTCTACCGGCTGAGCTACTGCGGCGCCCGGCGACCGGCGGAGTGATAGCGGCGAGGCGGCGAGGGTTCAAGCAGCCGTGCCGTTCACGGCGCGCCGAACCGCCGCGAGCCCTCCTCCGCTCCCTCGGGCCCCGGGTCGTCCGGCGAGGGTTGCACGGCCTCCACTCCGCCATCCCCCACGCCGGTCGTCTTGCCTTCCGGCCGACCGCCCGCCACAGCCACCACCGGCTCGCGCGGCAGCGGCGCCGGCGTTGCCGCCGGCTCGGCGGACGCAGGCTTTGCCGGCGTCGCGGCGATGGCGGCCGGTGCCGCCAACTCCGCCTCGATGTCGGTTGCACGCGGCCGCGGCAGCTGGTCGGCCACTACCCGCCATTCGAACGCGTCGATCCGTCCCGACACCGGCGACACCGGCGCCCAGGCGTCGAACACCCGGCCGTCGGCGGTCCACACCGGGTCGCGCTTGGCGCCGACGGCACGGCGCAGCCACGCCCGCACCCGCCCCTGGTCGCCGTGCTCGCCCTCCTCGATCTCCGCCATCATCAGGCAGACCCGCTCGCTCGGCTCGGCCCGCATCAGGCCGCCGAGAGCGGTGCGCGCCGTCTGCCACTCGCGCGCGTCGATCGCCGCGCGCGCGACCGCCAGCGCCGCTTCCGCGCTGTCGGGGCTGAGATCGGCCAGCCGCTTGACCCGTTTCAGGCGGTCGCGCACCGAATCGCCGGGCCTTACCGCCGCATAGGCCTCGGCGATCTCGGGATGGGGCGAAGCCCGCCATGCCGCCTCGAGCAGCCGCGTCGCCCGGCCGATCTCGCCGGCCCGCGTCAACAACCGCGCCGCCGTCACCGCTGCCGGTGCCAGGTCCGGCGCCAGCCGATGGGCCTCGACCGCCAGCGGCCGTGCTTCGTCCGGATGGCCGGCCTCCAGCTCCATCGCCCGCGCCGTCAGCAGCACCGCCCTCAGGCGCCGGGCGCCATCCCTGTCGACGATCCTGGCGTCGGCGTTGGCGTCGAGCGTGGTCAGCGCCCCCTGCCAGTCGCGCGCCTGGCATTGATACTCGAACAGCGCCGTGCCCGCCCAGGCGGTGTGTGGGGCGAGCCGCACGGCTTCCTCGGCGAAGTGCCGGGCGGCGGCGTGCTCGCCCTGGCGGCGCGCCTCGACGAACAAGCCGTGCAGGCCGAGCACCCTGGTGTCGGACGCCTCCGACAGCGCCTCGAAGGCGGTGCGCGCCGCGGCGCGGTCGCCGCCAATCTGCGCCGCCTGGGCGGCAAGCAGCAGCACCAGCGGTTCCTTGCCGAGCAGCGAGCGCGATTCCTGCGCCGCGCGGCGGGCGGTGCGCGCGTCGCCGGCGCCGACCGCGATCATCCCGCGCGACAGCGCCCGGTAGCCGCGATCGCGCCGCCGCGCGCCGAAGAAACGACCGACCGCCTGCGGCGTGCGGACGATCGCCCGCACGATCGCCCCGACGATGGCGATGGCCACGAACAGCGCCGCCACCGCCGCCGCCGCGACCATAAGCGAGGTGCGGATCTCATAGCCTTGCCAGGTGACGATCAGGTCGCCCGGCCGCGCCGCAAGCCAGGCAAAGCCGATTGCCAGCACGAACACCAGCGCGACATAGATGAGCACGCGGATCACGACGGCACCGTCAGCCGCCACTGACCGCGGCCGCCGCGATCTTGGCGACGAGCGCGTCGACCTTGACCCGGTCGGCGGCCTTGGCCGCCCACTCGGCCGATGCCTGTTTGCCGGCGGCCGGCAGGCCGTCGCGCTCGCTGAGCGCGGTGGCGAAATCGCCCTTGGCGACCGCGGCCTTGATCCGTGACACGATGGCCGGCGGGTCGTTGCCGGCGACCGGGCCGCTCGGCCGCACGGTGACCAGGCCGGCGAGGCTGCCGACCATCCGGTCCACCAGGCTGCCGCCGCTCTGCTTGCTCTTGGTCACCGCCAGGATGGCGTCGGCGACCGCCGGGAACTCCGCGGCGAGTGCCTCGCGGGTCGCCACGCCGTTCGCCGCGAACGGGCGCAGCGCGTCGATATTGTCGCCGGCCATACCGAGCGCCGCCGCCATGTCGAGGTCGGTGGCGAACGGTTGGCCGGCCTCGACCGCCTGGCGCAACGACACCGCCGCGATCGTCCGTGCTGCGGTCTCGCTTTCGCCCATGGCGCCGGAGGCTGCGGTCAGCGCCGCCATCTTGTCCTCGAGGGCGGCGACCCGTTTGGAGAGTCGCGCCACGCTCGCCTCGGCGGCGTCCAGCCGGCCGGCGAGCGCGCTGGCGGCGCCGGCGGGGACTGCTTCCGTGCCGGTCATCGACGTCTCCAGCCGCGTCACCCGCGCGGAGAGCGCCGTCAGGTCGGCGGCGCTCGCCGCCGCCGGCAGCGAATCGAGCCGGCTGGCGAGATCGGCGACCTTGCCGGCGAGACCCTCCACGTCGCCCTTCGTCGCCGTCGACCCGGCGGCGGTCTCAAGCGCCGCTATCCTGGCATCCAGCTTGGCGCTGTCGGCGCGCAGCGTCGGCAGGTCCGCCGTCATCGCCTCGATCGCCGTCACCCGCCGGTCGAGGGCGGTGGCGGCGTCGGCGGCCGATTGCGCCGTCGCGCTCGCCCGCGTGGCGGCGGTCCGTCCCGGCACCGGCAGCAGCCCGGTCGCCTGCAGCACGACTACCAGCACCAGCGCGAACACGCCGCCCGCCACCCCCGCGGCTCCGGCGCGCAGCAAGCCTTCCCGTTGCGACGGCGGCGGCGGCGTGCGCGAGCGCGCTGCGCCTTCCTTCACCGGCGACGGCGAAGGCGACCCCGGCGGCGGTGAAGTCGTTGATCCCGACGGTGACGGCGACGGTGATGGAGACGGTGAAGCTTGCGGTTCGCTGGCCTCCGCCTTGAGGTCGATGGTCACCGGCGGCCGCTGCCGCCGGTCGCCGCCGCTCCGTCGTTCCTCGTTGGATTTGCCGGCTTTCGCCGTGTCCTCGTCCGCCGCCATCGTCCCCTCGCAACGCCCGCCGCGCCCCGACCCTACAATACCCGTCGCGGAGCGCGAAGCCTCACCCGCGCCCAATCGTCGCCATCAGGCTGTCCTCGTCCGCCCGCGCCGCAGTTTTGATCGCCGCCGACCGCAGCCGGACGAGCGGTGCCGCCACCGCCTGCGACAGCGCGAACAACGTCGTCCCCGCCAGTCCCTTGGCGATGCCGGCCGCCTCGACCAGATCGGCGAAGATCGCCGCCGTCCGCCGCGAGAAGAACAGCACGCCGTCGACCGCCGACGAGGCGATCGCTTCAACCGTGGCGGGGTCGAGCGCGGGCACGGCGACCGCGCGGTAGGCTTCGACCGTGGTGACCGTAAACCCGGCAAGCATCTGGGCGAGGTCGGCGGAACGGTCGCGCCCCGCCGGATGGAGGATCGCGCCGGCTGTCTTGTCGAAGTCCGCCCGCACCAGCCGGACGAGCCCCGCCGCATCGCCGTCACCGACACGCACGTCGCCGAAGCCGCCGGCGCGGGCGAGGGCCGCCGTGGCCTCGCCGACGGCGTAGACCGGCAGCCGCCGCCACCCTTGAGCTGACGGCCAGTCGGCGAGCGCACGCACGGCGTTGCGGCTGGTGAGGGCGATCGCCGCCGGAGCGACAAGCCCGGTCGGTTGCGGTGCCCACTCGATCCACATCATCGGCGCCACCTGCACCGAATGACCGAGCGCTCGCAGCCGCCCGGCGGTCTCGCTCGCGTCCGGCTCCGGCCGCGTGACGATGAGGCGCATCGGCTCAGGCGCCGGCGAAGAAATCCGGCCCGCCGAGCTCGGCGAGTTCGGCACCGGCATCGCCGCCGATACGCTCGGCATCCGTCGTCAAACCGCTCCGCGCGACCGCGAAACAGGCGCTGCCGTCCGGCTTGACGATGATGCCGCGCAGCCGCACGCGCTCGCCGTCGACCTCGGCCAGGCCGCCGATCGGGGTGCGGCACGATCCGTCGAGCCTGGCCAGGAAGGCCCGTTCGACGCAAAGCGCGATCGCGGTGGCGGCATGGTCGATCGCCGCGAGAAGATCGATCGTGCGGCGGTCGTCAGCACGCGTCGCGATCGCGATCACCCCCTGTCCCACCGCCGGCAGCCATTCCTCCGGTGTCATGATGGCGCTTGCCCGTGCGAGCAGATCGAGGCGGGCAAGGCCGGCGGCGGCCAGCACGGTGGCGTCCATCTCGCCGGCCGTCACTTTGGCGAGTCGCGTCTCGACGTTGCCGCGCACGGCCACCACCTTGAGGTCCGGCCGCGCCCTCAGCGCCAGCGCCTTGCGGCGGAGCGACGACGTTGCCAGCACCGCTCCCTGCGGCAGCTCTGCCAGCCTCGCCGCCACCGGCGAGATGAAGGCGTCACGCACGTCGCCGCGTTCGAGACAGGCGGCGATGATCAATCCGTCGGGCAACTGCGTCGGCATGTCCTTGGCGGAGTGCACCGCCGCGTCGATGCGCCCGGCGAGCAGCGCCTCGTCGATTTCCTTGGTGAACAGGCCCTTGCCGCCGGCCTCGCCGAGCGGCCGGTCGCGGATACGGTCGCCGGTGGTTCTGATCGGCACGACGGCAATGGTGCCGCTGCCGTGAACGCGGGTGAGGGCGGCGCGCACCGCCGCCGCCTGGGCGAGCGCCAGCGGGCTGCCGCGGGCGCCGAGGCGCAGTGCTGCGATACCGACTTCGGCTGATTGCACGGGGTTTGTCCGGGTGTTAGGGCGTCTGGTGACCGGCGTGCGGATCCTTCGCGCAGGCGGTCGCCCGCGCGCCGCGAGCCAAGCACGTCCGGCCGTTCCGATTCAACGGGAAAACCATGATCGTTCTCGGCATCGAGACCAGTTGCGACGAGACCGCAGCCGCCGTCGTCGAGCGCCGCCGGGACGGGTCCGGCCGGATTCTCTCCGACATCGTCCTGTCGCAGGTCGCCGACCACGCCGTCTTCGGCGGCGTCGTTCCCGAGATCGCCGCGCGCGCCCATGTCGAGGCGCTCGACGGCGTCATCGCCGCCGCCATGAGCGAGGCCGAGGTGTCGTTCCATCGCCTCGACGGTGTTGCCGCGACCGCCGGCCCCGGCCTGATCGGCGGCGTCCTCGTCGGGCTGACCACCGGCAAGGCGATCGCGCTCGCCGCCGACAAGCCGCTCGTCGCGGTCAACCATCTGGAAGGCCACGCCCTCACCACCCGTCTCACCGACAATCTGGATTTCCCTTACCTGCTGCTTCTTGTTTCCGGCGGCCACAGCCAGTTCGTCATGGTCGAGCGGGTCGGCGGCTATCGGCGCGTCGGCACCACCATCGACGACGCGCTCGGCGAGGCGTTCGACAAGGCGGCCAAGCTGCTCGGCCTGCCCTATCCCGGC
>CAZSWL010000193.1:0-11586 GCA_964610725.1 uncultured Bauldia sp. | reverse complement strand
ACAGGGAAGCGTGGCGACCGCGCCCATGTGGCCGCGAAAATCCGGGTAGCCGGACGTGTCGTTGTAGTCGATGAACCAGCTCGACGAGGGCGGCGTGTTCTGAGGCTGCACCAGGTCGATGGCGTTGCCCTGGAGGCCGTCGACGTAAGGGAAGCTCCCCGACGGCGCGTTCGGGTTGCCGGGATCGAGCAGGCGCTCGCCCGTCGACCACACGGTCTGGTCGCAGGCGCCGAAATCGATGGTGCCGCTCTGGTCCTGGCGATAGCCATAGGAGAGCGCCACGCCGCCGTCGGCGTTGTCGTAGTTGGGCGGCAGGCCGATCGAATATTGCTCCGGCGTCAGCGTCCACAGCCCCGGTGTCGGATCGCCCGGCGCCTTGGGCTGGTAGCGCAGCACGCGGGCGTTGCCGCCATTGGCGAACCGGTAGAGCGAGTAGTCGCCGGTGGTGGCACCGCGCTCGGCGATGTACATCCGCCCCTGGGCGTCGAAGTCGATCGACGTGATCTCAATGCCGCTTTGCAGAGGCGGCACCTCAACCTCGAGGCGGGCATCCTTGCCGGGAATCGTGCCGGTGGGGCTGATGCCGGCCGACCACACCTGCGGTCCCTGGGCGATCGAATAGTAGAGGCGATGGTCGTGGACGGCGAGCGCGAACACGCGCCGCGCCGGCTGCGCCAGGCCCCACGTCGCCGGATTCTCGGTATTGAAGGCGGGAGAGCCGATGTTGACCGCGGGCGCCGGCGTGAGTGGAATAGGCGTGAGACCAGCGTTCGGGCGTCCCTCGACGCCGTGGTCGTAAGTGCCGTTGACCGAGCCGGTGAGCGACAGGCGATAGACGATGCCGGTGGTGCGGTCGGCGGCGAAGATCTGCCTGGTGGCGGAATCGTAGGCGAGGCCGCCGAGGGCGGCGACGCCGGCCGAGCCGATGTTGGTCAGCAGCTGTACGGCGCCGGTGGTGCCGTCGATCCGCCAGATCGACCCCGGCCCGCCGCCCGGCCCGAACTGACCCGGGACGAACTGGGCTCCCGGAGTGCCGGCATGAACCCGCTTGGGCTGGCCCGAACTGTCGGCAACGAAGATCTCGAGTCCGTAGACCGACGTGGCGGCGAGGTAGATGTTGGGGCTGGCGGCGTCGTCGAGGGTCACGCCGAAGACGTTGCCGACCTGGTCGGCGGTGACCGTGAACGTCTTGGCCGCCGCGGAAAGCTGGCCCTGGGGACCGAGCGAGGTCAGATCGACCACCCGGGCGGCGGGCCCTTGCGGATCGATCATGTAGTAGTCGAACGGGTTGGCGCCGCTCGGCGCGGGGCGCACGGCCGCTCCGGAAAAGCCGGTGACCACGGCGGAGCCCGGCGCGACGATGCCGGCCTGCTGCGCCTCGGCGGCGCCGGCAAACGTCGTGACCAGCGCCAGAGCAGCGGCCGCCAAAGTCCACGGACACGCGCGCTTTGCGCGAGGCGACGCGTGCGCTTGCGGCGCGGCTGGTGCCATGGTGCTCATACTGATCTCCCGTTTCGCCGTTGCGGCGCGCGTCTGACTATAGCCCGAATCCGATCATGATGGCCGGGCGTGGCCGACGATCTTCATGGCCGCTTGCTGAACCTTGTCTGAACGGAAGTGGCATCAGCCGGCAACCAGATCGGCCGCCCGCCGATGGGCGGGCGACAGGCAAAGCCGGGTGAGCTGGCCGGGCTCGTCGGACACCGCCGCCAGTTCATCGATCATCGCCTCGGCACGCGCGCCGAGCGCCTTCGGGTCAAAGGCATCACGGCCGGACGCGATCCTCGATGCGGAACTGGATGATGCGCTGCACCTGCTCGATGGCGTGGCCGAACTCGGCATCGGGATTGTTGTCGAGGCGGACCGCGACGGCGGCGAGGACATCGTGCTTGCTTGCGCCCTTGACCGCCAGGATGAACGGGATGCCGTGGCGTTCGCGGTAGGCCCGGTTCAGTTCGGCAAAGCGCTCCATCTCCGCCGGCGTCAACGTGTCGAGGCCGGCGCCTGCCTGCTCCTTGGCCGAATCGGGGGCGAGCGCCGCCCGCCGGCCAAGGTCGGGATGGCCAAGCAGCAACGCCTTCTGCCGTTGCGGATCGGCGTCGGCGACGACGGTGGCGAAGGCGTCGACCATCGCTTCGCGGGTGGCAAAGGGACGACAGCTGGCTGCTTCCTCGGCGACCCAGGGCGCGTGCTCGGCGACGTCGCCGAAGGCCGCCACGAAGGCGGCTTTGTCCATGGCGTTGACTACCGCGAGCGGGATCGGCGACTGGGCCACTTGAGCGTCTCCTGACCTGCGATGAGCGGTCTGTCTAGCGGTTCAGGAGAAAACTGCCAACGGGAGACAGCAACCGGGCTGGCGCGGCACGGCGAGCGGTGTCGGTTACGTGGTGCGGTTTCGGCCGTGCCCGATGTTTTTCGGCGCCCACCTCGGTCGATAATTGATCGGTTTGGCGCTTGTGTGCTCGGCCAACCACTTCAATTCATTGGCTGAACCAAAAGCGACTTGTTATCGATGGGCAAACTCTATACATGTGCTTTATCGATATTTGGCCAGACAACTGGGCCGAGTTGCCCCGCACTACGGGCGCACGTTTCAGCACGTTCTCCAGATTCGACGAAACCGGGAACCGGGCCACGCTGTTCGTGCGCCCGCGCCCGCGTGCACCCTGTCAGTGAAAGGACAATTCCATGATTATGGGCACAGTAAAGTTCTACAACACCTCGAGAGGCTACGGCTTCATCCAACCCGACGGCGGCGATCAGGACGTGTTCGTCCATGCCACCGCGCTTGAGCGCGCCGGCATCTCGCTGCTGAGGGACGGCCAGAAGGTGTCGTTCGACACCGCGACCGATCCGAAGTCCGGCAAGATCGCGGTCGCCACCCTCGAACTCGTCTGACGCTTCAGTACCCACCGGGGCGGGATCGAACGGTCCCGCCTCGGGCGGCCGCCGCTGATCGAGCGCCGGTCGTTGCCGCAAGGAGACGGACATGGCCAAGGAAGAATTGATCGAGGTCGAGGGCCTGGTGACGGAGATTCTGCCCGACACCCGTTTCCGCGTGCAGCTCGACAACGGCCACGCCATCGTCGCCTACACGGCCGGCCGCATGCGCAAGCACCGCATCAAGACGCTCACCGGCGACCGGGTCACCGTCGAGATGTCGCCCTATGACCTGGAAAAGGGTCGCGTGATCTTTCGCCACAAGGACGAGCGTGCCGCCGCGCCGCGTCGCGCCCCCCGGCGGCCCGCTCCGCGACGCCGCTGAACGAGAGGAACGTCACATGAGCGACAGCGAAGCCGACGGCCAACCGTCGAACGAGCCGCTGCGGCTCTACATCTTCAAGTCTCAGGCCGGAAACGGACTGCGCGCGTTCGCCGACGACCTGCGAGGCAGCAAGCTGCCCGGCCGCTTCGGTCCGTGGAAGGCCATCGGCGCCGTCGCCCCGGGCAAGGACCTGCCCCATGGGCTGCCGCGCGACCGCATCGAAAAGTCGGTCCGCCAACAGGGCTTCGAACTCTGGCGGCTGGTGCCGAAGAAGAAGGCGAAGCCGAGCGCGCCGGCCAAGTCGACGCGCAGCTGACGACCTCGGCGGTCACCAATCGGCGGCGGCCGTTCAGCGGCTGAGAAGAAAAGCTCCAAGCTCCCGACGCTCCTTGTCGGTCATGCCGGTCTCGTTGCCGAGCGGCATGGTGTGGCTGTCGACCGCCTGGGCGAGAATCTGGTCGGCGTGGAGGCGCAGATCGTCGACCGAAGTGAGCACAACGCCCTTGGGCGGCTCGTCGAAGCCTTCATGGGTAGGATGGGGCGAGTGGCACATGATGCAGTGCTTGCCGACGATGGCGAGCGCCTGGTCGCCGGTCACCGACAGGCCGGCGATGGCAGCGTGCGGTCGCGGCGCGGTCACGTAGATAGCCGCGGCGAGCGCCGCCGCCGCCACCGGCAGAGCCCAGGCGATCCGGGCGAGCGGATCGCCGGCGTCGTGGCGGTTGAGGAAATGGCGCACCGAGCCGCCGATGACGACGATCAGCGCCACCACCAGCCACAGGTGGGCATGGCCGGTCAGCATCGGGTAGTGGCTGGACACCATCATCACCAGCACCGGCAGGGTGAGGTAGTTGTTGTGCACCGAGCGTTGCTTGCCGATGGCGCCGAGGCGCGGATCGGGGGCGCGGCCGGCGATGAGATCGGCGATGATCTTCTTCTGGTTGGGGATGATGATGCCGAAGACGTTGACCGCCATGATGGTGCCGATGAAGGCGCCGACGTGGATGAGGGCGCCGCGACCGGAAAAGACCTGGCCGTAGAACCAGGCGGCGGCGACGATCAGCACGAAGACGGCGATGGCGAGGAGCGGCGGACTGTTGCCGACGATCGACTTGCACAAACGGTCGTAGATCAGCCAGCCGGCGATCAGGCTCAACACCGAGATGGTGACCGCCTGGACCGGCAACAGCGGCAGCACGGCCCGGTCGATCAGGAAGGTGTCGGCGTGCCAGTAGTACTGGAGGATGAGCAGCGCGAAGCCGGTGACCCAGGTGAGATAGGCTTCCCACTGGTACCAGATCAGGTCGGCGGGCAGTTCCTGCGGCGCCGCCAGATACTTCTCGACGTGATAGAAGCCGCCGCCGTGCACCTCCCAGGCGCTGCCCGACGCGCCCGGCTTCATGCCCGCCCGCTTCCTCAGGCTGAGGTCAAGGGCGATGAAATAGAACGAGGTACCGATCCAGCCGATGCCGACCACCAGGTGGGCCCAGCGGAAGAGAAGGTTCAGCCAGTCGAGGGCGAAGGCGGGCACGGTGCATCTCCGGTGCGTGTCGTCCCGGGCGCCGTGCACCATGACATGATGCACGGCCAACCCGGGACCCGAACCAAAGCGCGGCGCCTTTCAGATACCGTTGCTACGCCGCACCGTTCAGGCCGCATCGCGCACAGGACGACGGCAGGGGCGGTCTATTGCGGCATCTTGTCGTCGATGCCGTTGACGTACCAGTTGAGGCCGAGCAGCGTCTTGTCGTCGATGACCTGGCCCGGACCGACAACCTCGGTCTCCTTCGACGGCATTCCCGTGCTTTGCTTGTAGATCGGTCCCTGGAACGGATGCAGCGCGCCCGACTTGATCTTGGCGATGGTGTCCTCGGCCATCGCCTTGACGTCGTCGGGCATGTTCTGGAGGGGAGCGACCTCGACGAGGCCGGTCTTGAAGCCTTCCCACGCCTGATGCGAGGTCCAGGTGCCGTCGAGAACCGCCTGCACCTCCTTGATGTAATACGGACCCCAGTTGTCGATCAGCGAGGCCAGGTGCGCGTGCGGGCCGAATCTCGACATGTCGGACGACTGGCCGAAGGCGTGGATGCCGGCCTTCTCGGCGGCCTGCATCGGCGCCGGCGAGTCGGTGTGCTGGACGAGGATGTCGGCGCCCTGGTTGATGAGGACGTTGGCGGCATCGCCCTCCTTGCCGGGGTCGAACCAGGAATTGACCCAGACGATCTTGATCTTGAAGTTCGGATTGACCGACTGGGCGCCGAGCATGAAAGCATCAATGCCCATGATCACTTCCGGGATCGGGAAGGAGACGATGTAGCCGGCAAGGCCCTTCTTCGACACCTTGGCGGCGATCTGGCCCATCACGTAGCGGCCTTCGTACCAACGGATGTTGTAGGTCGACACGTTGGGCGCGGTCATGAAGCCGGTGGCGTGCTCGAACTTCACGTTGGGAAAGTCCTTGGCAACCTTGATGGTCGACTCCATGAAACCGAACGACGTGGTGAAGATGATCTGGCAGCCCTTCTGGGCGAGCTCACGGATCGGACGCTCCGAATCGGTTTCCGGCACGTTCTCGATGTAGGTCGAGGCGTCGACCTTGTCGCCGAGCGCCTTGGCGACCGCCTGACGGCCGATATCGTGCTGCTGGCTGTAGCCGCCGTCGTTGTGCGGACCGACGTAGACCCAGCAGGCCTTGAGCGGCGCGGCGCCCGCCATGCCTGCCGATAGCGCCAAGGCGCATGCGGCGGTTGTCGCGACCAGAAGTTTGTTCATGTGACGATCTCCCTGTTCACGGTTCACGTGCGGCGGCGGCGATGCCCCCGGCACAGAGCTTGGCTCGCGCCGCATCGGGCCGACGACCGTAGCCGGCTAGCGGTCCGGCACAAAGGCCTGCCCGAGACACGCCGGCGTGTTGACCCGCAGGAGCGTGCGGTTGCGCGAAATGATCACCAATACCACGACGGTCGTCAGATAGGGCAGCGCGTTGAGGAACTGCGGCGGCAACGAGACTCCATAGCCCTGGGCGTTGAGCTGCAGAATGCTGATGGCGCCAAAAAGGACCGCACCGACCACCACCCGGCCCGGCAACCACGTTCCGAACACCACCAGGGCGATGGCGATCCAGCCGCGGCCGGCCGTCATGTTCGGGATCCACTGGGTGGAATAGACGATCGACAGATAGCCGCCGGCAAGCCCGGCACAGGCGCCGCCAAAGATCACGGCGAGAAAGCGAACCCGGATCACGTCGTAGCCGAGGGCGTGCGCCGAGACGTGGTTGTCGCCGGTTGCCCGCACGATGAGGCCGGCGCGCGTCGAGAAGAGAAACCAGGACACCGCGATGGCGAGGGCGACGGCGACATAGACCAAAGGATCCTCCCCGAAAATGAGCGGACCGACGAGGGGGATGTCGGTCAGGCCGGGGATGTGAATGCGCTCAAGGCTGAGGCCGGGAATGCTGACGTAGCGGTCGCCGATCAGACCGGACAGTCCGAGACCGAACAGGGTGAGCGCGAGACCGGAGGCGACCTGATTGGCAACGAAGACGAGAGTCACCACCGCGAAGAGCGCCGCCATTGCCATGCCGGCAACGACGGACGCCACAACGCCGACGACGGACAGGCCGGTGACGTGACCGGCGATAAAGCCGATGACGGCGCCGACGGCCATCATGCCCTCGACGCCGAGATTGAGGACCCCTGAGCGTTCCGTCACCAGTTCGCCCAGCGCGGCGAACAACAGCGGCGTTGCCGCCGTGATGATGGTGAGCAGCAGGCCCTGCAGCTCAGGCAGACTCACGGACGGCCTCCGCGGCTGGCGGCGGTGCACGGCGGGTGCTCACGATCCGCACGCGATAGAAGATCATGGTGTCGCAGGCGAGGACGAAGAACAGCAGCATTCCCTGAAAGACGCGGGCGATCTGATCAGACAGGTGATAGGTCGACTGGATGCCCTCGCCGCCGAGGTAGGACAGACCCAGCACAAAGCTCGCCACGATGACGCCCAGCGGATTGAGCCGCCCGAGGAAGGCGACGATGATGGCCGTGAAGCCGTAGCCGGGCGAGACACTGATGCGCAGCTGACCGAGAGGGCCGGCGACCTCGCAAATGCCGGCGAGACCGGCAAGGCCGCCCGAGATCAGGAACGCCACCAGGACCATGCGGTTGCGGCTGAACCCCGCGAAGGCGCCGGCACGCGGCGCCTCGCCAAGCACGCGGATCCTGAAACCGGTCAGCGTCTTGCCCAACAGGAACCAGGCGGCGACGGCGACGACGAGGGCGATGACGGTGGCGACGGTGACGTGCTGGCCGGCGATCACCGGCAGGAGCTGGTTGTCGCTGAACTGGCGGCTGTTGGGGAAGTTGTAACCGGCCGGGTTGCGCCAGGGACCGCGCGCGACCCAGTCGAGCACCAGATCGGCGACGTACACCAGCATCAGGCTGGTGAGGATCTCGTTGGTGCCGAAGCGCGTCTTGAGCAGCGCGGGAATGGCGCCGTAGGCCATGCCGCCGAGGATGCCCATCAGCAGCATCAGGGTGACGACGAGCGGGCCGCCCCAGTCGGGGAAGTAGATCGGCAGGACGGAGCCGGCGATGGCGCCGGCGGCAAGCTGTCCTTCGGCGCCGATGTTCCACGTATTGGAGAGATAGCTGAGCGACAGGCCGACGCCGATCAGGATCAACGGCGTCATCTTGACGATCAGGTCCTGGATCGACCACCACGCCGTCAGCTTCTCGATGAAATAGACGTAGAGCGCGCCGACCGGGTCGACGCCGTTGGCGGCGAAGATGACGAATCCCGCGACGACGGTGAGAGCGATGGCGATTAGCGGCGACAGCACCGCCATGCGGGCGGACCGCTGCGGACGGCGGATCAGTTCGATGCGCAAGGCCGTTTCCCCCTCCCCGGTTCGCCGTCTCAGTGCCCGCGCGCACCGCCCATCAACAGGCCGATTTCCCCGCGCGTGATGCCGCGCGCGTCGCGCGGCTGCGAAAGCCGCCCCTTGGAAATCACCGCGACGCGATCGGAGATCTCGAGAATCTCATCGAGGTCCTGACTGATCACCAGAACTGCGGAGCCGCTGCGGGCGAGGTCGATCAGTGCCTGCCTGATGGTGGCCGCGGCACCGGCGTCGACCCCCCACGTCGGCTGGCAGACGACCAGAACGCCGGGCTTGCGGTCGAATTCCCGTCCCACCACGAACTTCTGCAGGTTGCCGCCGGAAAGCGCCATCGCCTCCGGGTCCGGCGATCCCTTGCGGACATCGAATTCCTCGCTGACGCGCCTGACGATGCCGCGGGCGGCGAGAAAATGGAGGATGCCGCTGCGCACCAGGCCGTCGCCGGTGGCATGGCGGGTGAGAAAGACGTTGTCGGACAGCTTCAGGCGCGGCACGGCGCCGTGGCCCAGGCGTTCCTCCGGAACAAAGGCGGCGTCGAGACGCCGGCGTGCGGTAATGCCGCGATGGCCGCACGCGACGCCGTCGATGGCGATCATGGCTTTCCTGACGGGCGTCTCGCCGGAGAGGACGTCGAACAGTTCATCCTGGCCGTTGCCGGCGACGCCGGCGATGGAGACGACCTCGCCACCGCGCACCTCGATCGAAACGTCGTCGAGCGCGACGGCGAACGGCTGCGGCGCCGGCATCGACAGATGGCTTATCGCCAGGCGCACCGGCGCGGTCGCGTCGACCGGCTCGGGCGGGGACAGCTCGCGCACCTCGGCGCCGACCATCATGGCCGCCAGACGCGCGGCGGACTCCTGTTGCGGATCGCATTCGGCGACGACCTTGCCGTGGCGCAGAATGGTGGCGTGGTGACAGATCTGCTTCACTTCTTCCAATCGGTGACTGATGTAGAGGATCGAGCATTTCTCCGCCGCCAGCCGCTTCAGCGTGACGAACAGGTCATCGGCCTCCTGAGGGGTCAGTACCGACGTCGGCTCGTCCATGATGATCATCTCCGGCTCCTGCAGGAGACAGCGGACGATCTCGACCCGCTGCCGCTCGCCCACCGAAAGGTCGGCGATGATCGCGTCGGGATTGAGCGGCAGGCCGTAGTCGGCCGAAACGGCGGCGATCTTGCGTTTGAGCTCGGCCAGCACGGGCGCGTGGGCGAGCGCCAGGGCGATGTTTTCGGTAACGGTGAGGGCGTCGAACAGCGAGAAGTGCTGGAACACCATGCCGATGCCGAGTGCCCGGGCGGCGGCGGGGTTGGCGATCGCCACCGGCCTGCCCTTCCAGCGGATCTCGCCCGCCGTTGGCTGCAAGGCGCCGTAGAGAATCTTGACCAGGGTCGACTTGCCGGCGCCGTTCTCGCCCAACAGCGCGTGGATCTCGCCCGGCCGGATGGCGAAATCGATGTTGTCGTTGGCGCGCAGGGTGGCGAAGTCCTTGGTGATGCCGATGGCCTCCAGCGTCGGCGTTCCGGTCGGCCGGCGGGGCGCCCTGACATCGGTGGCGGGCCGGGTGTCCATGGTTCAGCCCCGCCTGGCGCTGACGGCGGGCCGCAGCCGCTCGTCGCCGGTGGCCGTCTCGGTCCGCAGCGCCTCGTCACGGGCAATCAGCTCGGCGGCGGTGGCGGCGGCGATCACCGCCGGCTCCTTCGAGCGGATGCCGGCGACGCCGATCGGGCAAACGAGCGCGGCGATGCGGGCGGGCGACACGCCGGCGGCGGCAAGCCGCTTCGCGAAACGGGCGCGCTTCGACTTCGAGCCGATCAGGCCGACGTAGGGGAAGCGATCGTCGGCAAGGGCGGCGCCGACAAGTGCCAGGTCGAGCTGGTGGCTGTGGCTCATGACGAGCACGAAACTCCCGCCCGGTGCTGCCGCAAGGATTGTACCAGGATCGTCGAGCCGGCGGGCCGCGCAGTTGGCGGGAATGTAGGCGGGGAAAGCGTCGGGGCGCGGATCGACCCAGGTGACCCTGAACGGCAACGGCGCCAGCGCCAGCACGAGGGCGCGGCCGACATGACCAGCGCCGAACAGGACGAGCGGACGACGGTCGTCGCCGAAGCCTTCGGTGAGGACGTCGCCGCTGAGATAGGCCGAACCCGGAGCCACGTCGGTATCGTCGACCATTTCCCGTTGAAGCCCGGCGGCGGCGGAAAGCGACGCCCGCGTCGCCAGCTTGCCCCTTCCCTCGCGTTCGGCAAGCTCGGCAATCGCGGCACGCTCGCCCGCCTCGATCAGCTCGACGACCAGTTCGACCTGGCCGCCGCAGCACTGCCCGAGCTCGGGGCCGAGGGCAAACCGCCGCCGCTCGGCCTTGCGGGCGCCGCCCTCGGCGAGCGCCGCCTGGGCCAGTGCGATCGCCCGCCATTCGAGCGTGCCGCCGCCGATGGTGCCGGTGAAGCTGCCGTCGGGATGAACGATGAGGCGGGCGCCGGCGTCGCGCGGTACCGAGCCGCGGGTGGCGGCGACCGTCACCATGGCGGCGCGGCCGTGGCGATCGAGGGCGGTGAGCACCCGTTGCCAGATCGGTGTCATCATTCGCCCCCGCTGGTCGCGCGAATCGCCCGCATGATGGCCTCCGGAGTCGCCGGTGCGTCAAGGTGCGGCATCACCGCGGGCCTGAGGCTGGCGATCGCGTCGGTGATCGCCGAAAACACCGACAGGGCCAGCATCAGCGGCGGCTCGCCGACCGCTTTGGAGCGGTAGATCGATTCCTCGCGGTTGCCGCCCGATTCGAACAAAGTGACGCGGAAGTCGGCGGGAACGTCCGAGGCGGTCGGGATCTTGTAGGTGGAAGGGGCGTGCGTGGTCAGCCGCCCGGCGGAGTCCCACACCAGCTCCTCGGTGGTCAGCCAGCCCATGCCCTGGACGAAGCCGCCCTCGATCTGACCGATGTCGACGGCCGGATTCAACGATTTGCCGACGTCGTGCAGGATGTCGACGCGATCGAGGTGCATCTCGCCGGTCATGGTATCGACGGTGACCTGTGAGCACGCCGCACCGTAAGCGAAATAATAAAACGGTCGCCCCTCCCCTTTGTCGCGGTCCCAGGTGACCTTGGGGGTGCGATAGAAACCGGTCGAGGAGAGCTGCACGCGGGCCAGGTGGGCGGCGGTGGCGAGCTCGCCGAGCGACATGTTGCGGTTGCCGATGACGACCTTGCCGTCGCGGAAATCGACCTGGTCGCGGCCGGCGCGCCACTTCTCCTCGATGAACCGGTAGAGGCGCTCCTTGATCGCCTTGCTGGCGACGAGCGCCGCCTGGGCGTTGAGGTCGGTGCCGGCGGAGGCGGCGGTCGGCGAGGTGTTGGGCACCTTGGCGGTCGAGGTGGCGGTGATCTTGACCATGTCGAGGCCGACGCCGAACTCCTCGGC
>CAZSWL010000192.1:0-14374 GCA_964610725.1 uncultured Bauldia sp. | reverse complement strand
GATGAGGGCGAGCGGGGCGAGTGCCGCGAGCCACGCCCGCGCGTCGGTGTGCGGCGTCGCCCCGTGCACCCCCGCCGGCCGGCAGCGCAGAAGTACCGCTGCGCCGAAGGCGAACGCCAGCGCCGCGGCGAGGGCGTGGAGCCCCATGGTCAGTTGCGGCGTCAGCCGCCGGCCGGGGAGCAGGATCGCGGCGGCGGCAAAGGCGAGGAGCAGCGCCGGACGGATCACCGTGTCCGGCAACTGGCCGAGCACGATCCGCCGCAGCCCCTGGAGCGCCGCGCCGCGCAGGCCGCCGAGGGCGGAGAGCGGGATCAGCGCCGCGCCGATGAGCAGCGTCGTCCCCTTGGCGCTCGTCCATTCGCCCGGCGTCAGCCACGCGAACGCGACCACCGCCAGCGCCGCGAGTGCCGAGGTGAGCGCGACGGCGATGGTCGCCCAACGCCACAGGCCGATCAGCCGGGCCCAGTCGCCCGCCGCCTCCGCCCGCGCCGTCTCGCGCACCACCAGCGTCGGCATGCCCATGGTCGCCGGGATCGCGAGGATCGTCACCACCGCGAGGCTGAAGGAATAAACGCCGTAGTCGGCCGGGCCGAGGGCGCGGGCGAGCGTCACCGCCAGCGCCGCGCCGGTGACCGTCATCGCGCCCCTCACCGCCAGGCTGCCGATGCCGCCGTGCACCAGCTCGCGGCGGAGCGAGGCGGCCGGTCCGATCAGCCGAAGCCACCGGCCGGGCGCGGCCACGGTCGATGCGTCCGCCATCTAGCGCGCCCCGAAGCCGGTGAGCACGATGCGGATCGTCTTCAAGACGATCAGCAGGTCGAGCCACGGCGAGAAATACTTGATGTAGTAAAAGTCGTAACGAAGCTTGCCGGTCGCCGCCGCGATCTCGGCGACATTGCCCTGGTGGACCTGGGCCCAGCCGGTGATCCCCGGCGGCACCACGTGCCGGTAGCAGTAGAAGGGCACCTCGCGCTCGTACCACTCGGCCAGCTCGCGCGACTCCGGACGCGGGCCGATCCAGCTCATCTCGCCGCGCATGATGTTGAGGATCTGCGGCAGCTCGTCGATGCGGTAGCGCCTGAGGAACCGTCCGAGGCGGGTTACGCGCTCATCGTCGGCGTCGGTGAAGGGCCGCCCGTCGCCGGCATCGGTCCGCATGGTGCGCAGCTTGACCATGACGAACGGCTTGCCGCCGAGGCCGATGCGGGTCTGGCGGAAGAGGACAGGCCGGCCGTCGCAGAGGAGGATCGTCGCCGACGCCGCGAGGAGGATTGGGAGTGTGAGCGGCAGCGTGACCACTGCGACGGCCGTGTCGATGAGGCGCTTGAGGCGGAGATAGACCGAGGACGGCAACAGCGCGCCGAACGGGTTCTCGGAGATGTGCTCGATCGCGACGGTGCCGGTCAGCGATTCGGCGATCTGCTTCCAGTGATAGACGGGGATGCCGGCGAGCGCGGCGCGCGAGATGAGCTTCTCCCATTGCGGTAACAGGCCCGCGTGAAGGTCCGCGACCACCCCGGTGATGCCTTGGGGCACCTCGGTGACGGGCGCGGTGAAATGCGCGATGATCCATTCGGCTCCGGTCGTCGCCAGCAATTGCGGCGCCTTGCCGAATGGCAGCAATAACAACCGGTTACGACGGATTCCTGGCTCGACCAGGCTGACCAGCCCGAACCACCCCACCACCAGAACGAAACTCGCCACAAACTCGAAGCGCGAGTAGTCGAGGCGCAGGAAGAAGAAGGCGAGCACCCCCGCACCGTAAGCGCCGCCAAACACCGGCAGCACAACCGACAGCGAACCGGAGCCGGGATGGACAGTCATCCGCCGTCTGAGATAGGCACCGACCAGCATGGCGACGAACGTGCCCACAACGGTGTTCTCCATCGCGCCGAAGGACAGCGGCCGCATGTCGAGTCCGGTGCGCACCAGCGCCGGCATGATGATTGCGGCGAGCAGCCCAACCAGCAGCTGATATCGGTTGCGGGCCAGCCAACGGTGTCGGCTGCGCGCGACGCCGACGGCCGCCGCCAATGCCGGAAGCCTGCCCGTGCCGGGATGTTGGGCGAGGTCGGTCACATTTTGCTTTCAGGATGGCACGCTACCGCACTCCGGGTGAATCGCGCCCGAAGCGGGGAATTGGTCACTGCGCCGCGGCGGCGCGCGCTCACGCTCCAGCGAGAAGACCGACAGAGGCGGTCGTGGTCGCAACCCGGGTCCCATTGCCCAGGACATCGAGGAGCATCTGGACCCGTTCGCGATCATCGAGGGTGAGCAACCGGCCGGTCAGGCCTGCGAACGGGCCGGTCAGGATTTCGAGCCTCTGGCCGGGCTTCAGGGTCGCCGCGGTCGCCACCACGCCGTCACGGTCGACCCTCGCCAGCAGCCCTTCCACCACGCCCGGCGGCGCCGGTTTCGGCCCGTCGCCTTCCATGATCAGTCGGGAGACCCCGTAGGTGCTGTTCACGTGGCGCCAGCGATCGTGGCCGAAAACGAGCTCGACGAACAGGTAGCGGGCAAAGAAGGGCGCAGTGACCGTGCGGAACTGTCTGGCGTGCCGCACCGTCTTGCGAATCAGCGGCAGGAAGACCCGGGTGCCCTGGCGCTCGAGATTGGCGGCCGCCCGCCTTTCGCGATGGGGCTGGGTGTGGACCACGTACCAGCGGGGCGCCGGCGCCGGTTCGTGATCCTTCCTCGACGGGAAATCGGCCATGCCACGCCCTCTCGAACGCGCCTGCGGGGTCAGGCGTCCGACGATTAACAAATTTTTCAGCAATGAGAAGTTGTATTTTTGCATCATACGCCTCAAAGTAGACCTTCGAGGACAATTTGAGATTGTATTCGTCTTGACGACTACCCAACATGACATCGCCGCCAATGGAGCTATCGCAATGGCAGTGGGTCGCACGTGCGCGTTGTCGGTCGTTGTTCTGGTCGCCGTGCTTGCCAGCGGGGCAGCGGCGGCGCCGAACTGCAGCGCGTTGCTGTCGCAGGGGTGCACGTGCGCCGTGCCGGTCGAAGCCGGCAGCCCGGTGGGCACGCTGGCCGTGATCGCTGGCGACGTGCGCAAAAGCGGCGCTCAGCAGTACACGCCGCTGGCGGTGAACACGGTCGTGAACCTGCAGCCGGGCGATGGGATCCTCGTCGGCGATCGCGGTGAGGCGGAGCTCAGCGCCGGTGGCCGATGCCAGGCCCGCAAGCTCGGTCCGCAAAGCTCGTTGGTGGTCCGCGAAGTGAACGGCTGCGCTTGCGTCGCCGTGGTCGGGCGCCAGCAAACCGATACGACCGAGACCGGTTCGATCGCTGTCGGGGTCGGTGGTGCCGTCGCCGCGGCGGCCGGCGCTGGCGGGCTCTTCCTCCTGCTCGACCACCCGATCAGCCCGTAGATTCGCCGCCGGCGCAGCGCAGGCGGCGACGTTGGTCTCAACCGCAACTTTCACCGACCGACGCGCCGTCGGCGAAACGCGCCTGGTCGGCATCGGCAGGGCGCCGTTGCTCTGGCTCCTCACCGCGCTCGTCATCGTTGCCGCCCTCACTTTCGGCGGCGGCACACGGCAGGGTTTGTGGTCGAACGCGGTCGTCGAGCTTGTCGGTCTCGCCCTGATCGGCTGGGTGTTGCCGGCTGTCGTGCGCGAACCGGCGTGCGCCCAGCGCTGGACGCTGGCGATCGTCGTTGCCGTCGTTGTGGTGCCCATCTGTCAGCTGGTGCGGCTACCGCCGGCGATGTGGACGCTGCTGCCCGGCCGCGCCGCCATCGTCGCTGCCTATCGCGAGGCAGGGGTCGGCTTGCCGTGGCTGCCGGTCAGCCTCGACCCCGCGGCGACGTGGCGCAGCGCGCTGTCGCTGCTGCCGGCGGTCGCCGTGTACCTGGCGACGCGTCATCTCGGCACGCGCGCGCGCCGCAGCCTGAGCCTGCTCCTCGTCGCCGTCGGCGTGGCAAGCGTGATGCTCGGGCTGGCCCAGCTGATGCAGGGCCCGGCGAGCGCGCTGCGCCTTTATCCGATCACCAACCCGACCAGCAGCGTCGGCTTTTTCGCCAACCGCAATCACTACGCGGCTTTGCTCTATTGCCTCATCCCGTTTACCGCGGCGTGGACCATCGGCGCGCTGGTCGACCGGCGCCCGGGGCGGGCGCTCGGCCTGGCCGTGTGCGTGTTGGTCTACGCTGCCCTGGTGCTGGGCGTCGGAATGGCGTTGTCGCGGGCCGGCATGGTTCTGGCGATCGCCGCGGGGCTTGCCAGTCTGGCACTGGCCGTCGTGCGCGCGCAGCAGCGCGCCGGATACGGCCTCTTGGCGATCGGCGCCGCCATCCTTGTCGGCACCATTCTCGTCGTGCAGTTCGCCTTCTTCGGTTTGCTCGGCCGCTTCGGCGACGATGCCCTTGCCGGCTACCGGTTCACCATCGCCGCCACCACGGTCGAGGCGGCCCGCGCCTTCCAGCCGGCGGGCTCGGGCATGGGCACCTTCGTTCCCGTCTATCAGATGTTCGAGATTCCCGGCGGGCTGCTGCCGAGCTACGTCAACCACGCCCATGACGACTGGCTGGAGATCTGGCTCGAGGGCGGCTGGCTGGCGATCGCCGTCATCGCCGCCTTCCTGGTCTGGTTCGTCGCCGCGGCGATCAGAGCGTGGCGGGCGCCTCCGGGGCGGGTCCACGACGTCGACCGTGCGCTTGCCCGCGCCGCCTCCATCGCCATCGTCCTTCTGTTGCTGCATTCGACGGTCGACTATCCGCTGCGCACGACCGCGTTGGCGACAGTGTTCGCATTCTGCTGCGCGCTGCTGTCGCCGCCGGTCGCGCCGGCGCCAGGCGGTGTCGCCGCCGTGGAAGCCGGTTGGCGCGAACGACCCGCCCGCCGCCGCGACGTCCGGCGCGGGCTGGCAACGTGGCGCCTCCGCCGGCCGACGCGGGCCTGGCACGTGCGCCGTCAGCCCTACTAGTCGGCTTGCGCGCTAGCCGTGCCGGCTGCGGCGGTGTCGAGGCGGCGGATGGCGAGGTGGTCGAACCACACCGCTCCGCTCACCCGTTGCTCGACAGCAATGCGGGCGGCAAGCTCGAGCCGCAGCCACTGCGCCCGGCAGCCGGTCGAGGGGATCGCGAACGAGGCTGCAAACGGCCGCCAGCCGAAAGTGCCGGCGACCGGCCCGGTTTCGCCCAGGGACCGTCGATCGCCTTGCGCACAGAACACCCGCCAGCCGATGCCGCGCCGATTGACCAGATCGTCGGCCGCGACAAGACCGGTGAGCTGGTAGCGCCCCGGCGGCAGCACCAGCAGCTTGCTCACCTGGCGATAGGCAACGCGCCTGTCGGCGAACACCACGCGCAACGCCTTGCCGCGATCGGGCCTGCCGGTTGCGACGATGTCGGTGGCGGCGCCCTTGACCGGCGCGATCATCCAATCGAACGGCAGGCCGGTGAGCGGAAGCTCGAAATCGCCGTTGTAGACGTAGGGCAGGGCCGCGGCCCGCTGCGGCGGCAGGAAATGCAGCCAGGCCAGGAAGGCAAGCTCGAAGTCGCCGCCCGCGACCAGTTGCGCGAGGTAGGGACGAAGTTCTGCGGCCCGCGGCGGCGATCTTGTCGCCTGCAATCCGGCGAGGACGGCGTAGGTGACCGGCGCTGACGGCGCTCGCCGCGGCAATTCGGACAGGAAGCGGTCACGCCACGGCGGGTCGGCGGCCAGCGCGGCGACGAGGGCCGGCCGCGCGGCGCCGTCGGCGGCGAGCGCCGTCAGCGGCGGCCACAGCCGCGTGGCGAGATCGGGGCGGGTGCGCAGGACCGCATCGGCATGGCCGAGCGCGGCGTCGAAATGCCGGTCGGCGATCCGCCGGGCGAAAAGCCACAGCTGGGCGCCGGCGTCGCGTCGGGAACGCTCGTCGGCCAGCCGCATCAGCGCGTCGGCTCGTTCGCCCTTGCCCTTGAGATCGGCCACGGCGGCAAGCAGATGAAGCGCCGATTCGGCGAGGGGGTCGGCCACAACAGCGCGCCGGGCGAGGTCGGCGACGGCGTCCAGGTCGGCGGTGGTGGCGGCGGCGCTCAGCCGTCGCTCGGCGAGCGCAACCAGCGCTACGGCGCTGTCGTGCCGCCAGGCAAGCGCCGCCGGCGGATCGGTCCGGGCGCGGTTGTCGGCGATCGTATCGCCGACGATCGTCCAGCCGAGCCAGACCAGAAACACCGCGGCAAGGGCGTGGACGACCAGCTCGATGCGCCGCCGCCCGATCACGACACGCCGCACCGGGCTCAGGAGGGCGGACGGCCGGCGGCCGACCTCGGCGCCGGCCGGCGTCCGTCCGGCTGCGGTGCGTGCGAAGCCGATCCCGGAATGAGGGCGGCAACCGCCGCCACGGCGCCGACGACGATCAACGCCAGCGCGCGCCGCCGGCCGGGCCGTCGTCGCGGCGGCGGATCGTTTTGTGCGATCCACGGCATGCTGCCGGCGCGACGCAGGATGGGCTGGCGCAGTGGCATCGGCGGGTGAGGCCGGGAGCGGTCGTGGCCGCGGCAGCGATCGTAGCGTGCCCGCCGTTGCGGCGTCTTCACCGCGTCCCATGCGGCGATCACGCGCTCGGCAAATGCCGAATCCCAGTCGCTTGCCGCCCGGTCCGGATGCAGCCATTTCATCAGCCAGCCGAGGTGATGCCGCATCGTCGCACGCGGTGCGTCGGGAGCCACGCCGAGGACGCGGTAGTGATCCGCACCGGGCGCCAGCAGCACGTTCTGCAAGTAGAGCACCGCCGCGGCGCGAATTCGTGCCGGGCTCGCGGCCGTCATCGCCGCCGCCCGCCGGCACGCTGCCTCGTCGCCGGCGGCGATCTTGATCAGCATGAGCACGTCGTCGGGCAACGGCTCGTTGCGCATGAGGCCGGCGAGGATCGGTCCGTCAAGAAGATCGAGCGCGTGGTAAAGCGCCGTTGCCGTGGTCATCACGCCTTGCCCTTGCGGCGGCCGAGCAGCCCCTGCAGGGCGGCGGCGGGCCTGGTCAGCGACGATGCGCGCCCGTCGCCGTAGTAGCCGGCGTCGCCATAGTCCTGGTGGTAGCCGTAGCCGTAACCCGGGCCATAGCCGTAGCCCTGGTGGCTGATGTCGACCTTGTTGACGACGGCGCCGACCAGCTGCGCGCGGGCGAAGGTTAGGCGCTTGAGCGCTGCTCGCACGACGCCGCGGCGGGTGGCGCCGACGTCGATCAGCAGCAGCGTCCCGGTCGCCATGCTGGCCAGCAGCGGGGCATCGGCGAGCCCGCCCACCGGCGGGCTGTCGATGATGACGGTGTCGTACTTCTCCGCCGCCACCGTCAGCAGCGACAGCATCTTGGGACCGGCGAGCAACTCGGCCGGATTCGGCGGTGGCGGCCCGGCTGCCATGAAGGTGAGGTGGGGCACGCGCGATCGCTGGAAGACGTCGGGCGGAATGGCGGATTCGGTCAGGCAGTTGGTCAACCCGCGTTCGTTGCTGGCGCCGAGGGCGCGATGGAGCGAGGGCTTGCGCAGATCGGCGTCGATGAGCAGCACCCGCATGCCCAGTTCGGCGAAGTTGCGCGCCAGCGTCGCCGCCGTGGTCGACTTGCCCTCCGCCGGCCGCGAGCTGGTCACCAGCAGGCTCTTGGGTACGCCGTCGGAGGTGGAGAACTGCAAGGCGGTACGCAGCGATCGGTAGGCTTCGGCGAAGGCGGAGCGCGGCTCATCGGGAAGGCGCGGCCGCCCGGTCGCGTCGCGGGCAAGCGGGATCATGCCGAGCAGCGGCAGACCCAGACCCTCCTCCAGATCCTCGGGTGACTTGAAGGTATCGTCGAGTTGCTCGCGCACAAAAGCGGCTCCCGCCCCGAAGATAAGGCCGAGCATCAGCGAGATGGCGAGATTGCGCGGCACCCGCGGCGCGTACGGGTGCCCGGGCAGGTCGGCCTTGTCGACGACCGAGATGTTGTTGGTGCCGACGCCGCCCGCCACGGCGATCTCCTTGTAGCGCTGCAAAAGGCCGTCGTAGAGCTGCCGGTTGGTGTCCACCTCGCGCTGCAGGATCGTGTACTGGATGTTGCGGTTGCGGAAATCGGTGACGGCGGCCTTGAGCTTGTCGATCTGTCCGGCAAGCGAGCGCTCGGCGGCGAGGGCGTTGTCGTATCGGGCCTTGATGGAGTCCTTGATCAGCGTGACCTGAGCGGCGATCTGCCGGTCGATCTCGTCGATCTGCGACCTGAGCTGCTTCATTTGGGGATAGGCCGGCTTGAACAGACCGAGCTTGTCCTTGTACTGGGCGGCGAGATCGGCGCGCTTGGCGCGCAGGTCCTCGATCGACTTGTTGTCGAGAACCTCGGGCAGGCTGAGGGCGTTGGCCGATTGCACCTGCCGCCACAGCAGTTCGGCGCGCAGGCGCTCGGTGGTGGCCGCCGCGTAGTCCTTGTTGGCCGCCTCGAGATTGGTCTGGGCCAGCGTCTGCTGGTCGCTCGCCTCGACGATCTTCTCCCGCTCGGCGTAGGCGACCAGCTCCTTCTCGGAATTGGCCAGCTTCTGCTTGAGCTGCTGGAGATGCTCCTGCAGGAAGGTGCGGGCGTAGTCGGAGGCGTTGTATTTGCGCTCGAGATTGATGTTGATGTAGGCGGCGGCGATTGCGTTGGCGATGCGCCTGGCCCGTTGCGGATCGGGGTCGTCGTAGCTGAGCTTGACGATGCTGGAGCTGCGCACCGGCACGACGCTGAGGTTGGCGAGGACGCGGTCGGCGGCGTCCTTGCGTCGCGCCGCCGCGTCCGCCGCCGCCGACACCGCCGCCGCGGAGTGGCCGAACAGCCATCCCGGCAGCGCCGCCCAGCCCGACCGCGTCGCCCCGCCGACGAACGTGGCATCGTTCTGAAGCGCCAGGTTGGCGGCGACGCGCTCGGCGAGGGTGCGGCTCTTCAGAAGCTCGTACTGGGTCTGGTAGAACTCGGCGTCGCGGCCGGTTGCCGCCGGCTCGAAGTCCTGGACGTTGACCACGGTGGGGCTCTCGCGATCGATCTGCAGCGTGGTGCTCGCCCGGTAGGTCGGCGTCGTCAGGAAGGTGACGACGAGGCCGAGACAGACGAAGACGGCGGTCGATCCGAGGATCAGCCAGCGGTGCTTGAACGCCAGCCATAGATATTTGCGGACGTCGAGGTTCGCCTCGTCCGGGTCGGGGCCGCCATAGGCGATGCCCGCCGCATAGGCATCCGGCAGGTGCTCGCGGGCCTCGGTGAGGGCACCGGCGCGCCGCGGCGACAGACGCGGATCGTGGCGCCGGCCGCCGGCGCCGTTGCCGCCGCCGCCCGGTGCGGCGACGCTTGCCGGGTCGTCGTGCCTGTCGGCTTCCTGCGGCCGCTGCCCGCCGGCCGGCCGACGCAGAGCCGTCGGCAAGCTCTGTTCGTTCATCGCCTCGCTTCCGCGATCACTGGTCCCATCCGACGGGCTCACAGGAACGGCACGAACAATCCCATGACACCGACCGACTCGCGCACGCCGCGCATCGTCGCCTTGAGCCCGGATTGATCGACCACCACCACGTCGCCGCCGTCGATGGCGGGGTCATTGCTGCGGCCGGCGCGGATCGCCGCGTAATCGAACACGGCCGCATGGCGCTTGCCGGCGATCTGGCGGAAGACGATCACGCCGTGCTCGTTGGCGACCCGATCGAGGCCGCCGGCCAGCGCGACCACCCGCAACAGCGTGGCGTCGCCGGCGGTGGGATAGATGCCCGGGTTCTTCACCGCGCCTTCGACGGTGACCCGCTGGCTCTCGGCATCCTTGACGAAGACGCTGACCTGCGGCGACTGCAGGTATTTGGCGCCGAGCTTGGCGGCGATGTCGTCCTGCAGCTCCGCCACCGTCCTGCCGGCGGCGGTGACCGCGCCGATGAGGGGGAGGGCGATCTGGCCGCTGGCAGTGACCTGAACGGTCTTGTCGAGGTCGGGAACCTGGAACACCGACACCTCCAGCACGTCGAGCGGGCCGATGCGGTAGTCGGTCGCTGCGGTCGTCGCGACGGTGCGCTCGGGGACGGCGGCGTAGGCGTTGGGCTGGAGTGGCGCGGTCGCTTGCGTCGGCGGGTCGCGCGCGGTCGTGCAGGCGGCGAGCGCGCAAACGAGCACGGCGACCGCCGCCGTCCGGCGAAAGCGCAACCGTGGCCGCACACCCATGTCCATCCCGTCACCGGCGTCGCGCATCGATTCGCGCCCGGGCCCCGATCATGCCCTCTTTAGGTTGTATCTAATACATTGGCGCTCGGAAAAGTAGCACAATTTTGCACGGCGGCTTGGGGGCAATTGGCGGTGCTCGACGACCGGCCGCGGCTGCCCGCCCTCAGGGGAGAGGATCGCCCGCGCTCGCCTGACCCTTCACCAGCGCGCGATAGAGCGCCGCGTACGCCTCGGCGCTTTTGGCCCACGACACCTCGCTCTTCATGCCGCGCCGCTGCAGGCCACGCCAGGCGCGCCGGTCGGCGAACAGCGCCATCGCCCTTTCGATCGCCGCGGTCAGCCCGCCGTGGTCGACCGGCAGGAACTGGACCCCGGTCGCCACGCCGTCGCGGAGCGCCGCCTCGTTGGCGTCGATGATCGAATCGGCGAGGCCGCCGACGCGCGCCACCACCGGGACACAGCCATAGCGCAGGCCGTAGAACTGGGTGAGGCCGCACGGCTCGAAGCGCGACGGCACCAGCACCGCATCGGCGCCGCCCTGCAGGAGGTGGGACAGGGCCTCGTCGTATCCCTTCACCAGCCCGACCAGCCCGGAATGCCGCTCGGCGGTCTCGCCCAGCATGGTTTCGAGGACTGCCTCGCCCGAGCCGAGGATGGCGAAGCGGGCGCCGGCGGCGACGGCCGCGTCGATCGACCCGGCAATGAGGTCGATTCCTTTCTGGGCGGTGAGGCGGCTGACGACGCAGAACAACATGCCGTCCCCGGATGACAGCCCCATGCGCCGTTCGATCGCCCGCTTGTTGGTTTGCCGGCGCTTCAGTTGGCCCGCGCCATAGGTCGCCGCGAGGCGGGGGTCGGTCTCAGGGTTCCACACCCCGGTGTCGATGCCGTTGAGGATGCCGTGAAGCACGTTGCGTCGCGCGTTGAGCACGCCGTCGAGCCCCATGCCGCCGTCGGGGGTGCAGATCTCGCGGGCGTATGTGGGGCTGACGGTGGTGATGGCGTCGGCGTACTGGAGGCCGCCCTTGAGGAAGCTCACCTGGCCGAAGAACTCCAGCCCGTCGAGCGACCAGGCCGTTCTGGGGAGGTCGAGGTCGGCGAAAGTCCTGGCCGGGAACAATCCCTGAAAGGCGAGGTTGTGGATGGTGAGGACGCTGGCCGGCACGGGCCGGTCGGCAAAATGAAGGTGGGCCGGCACAAGCGCCGCATGCCAGTCGTGGCAGTGCACGAGATCGGGGACGAAGGCACCGACACGGCCCAGTCCGACCTCGGTTGCAGCAAGAGCGAGGGCGGCGAAACGCAAGGCATTGTCCGGCCAGTCGCGCCCGTCCGGTCCGGTGTAGGGGTTGCCGGGCCGGTCGAAGAGATGAGGCGCGTCGAGGACGATGAGATCGAGCCCGGCGGCGCGTGCGGCGACGAGTGTGGCGGGCCCGCCGAAAAGGTCGGCGAACCGGTGGACGATCTCGCCCGACCTGAGCGCCGCAGCGACCGCCGGATAGCCCGGCACCATCACCCGCGTCGCGACGCCGAGCGGCCGCAGTGCCCCCGGCAGCGCCGCGGCCACGTCGGCGAGACCGCCGGTCTTGACCAGCGGAAATACCTCGGCGGCGACGGCCAGGACCTTCATCCGGCGAGCTTGTCGATCATCTTCTGGGTGATCAGACACACACCGTTGTCGGTGCGGCGGAAGCGCTTGCCGTCGAGCTTGGGATCCTCGCCGACGACAAGCCCGCCGGGAATGTGCACGCCGCGATCGATCACGACCTTCTTCAGCCGCACGTTGCGGCCGATGTCGGTGTGCGGCAGGATGACCGCCTGCTCGGCGGACGAGTAGGAGTGGACGCGCACGCCGGTGAACAGTAGCGCGCGGTTGAGCGAGGCGCCCGAGATGATGCAGTCGCCGGAAACCAGCGAGTTCACCGCCATGCCGCGGCGGCCCTTTCTGTCATGGACGAATTTCGCCGGCGCGGTCAGCTGGACGTTGGTCCAGATCGGCCAGCTGCGGTCGTAGAGATCGAGCGCCGGCACGACGTCGGTCAGGTCGACGTTGGCGTCGAAATAGGCGTCGATGGTGCCGACGTCGCGCCAATAGGGCTCGGCGTCCTCGCCGGAGCGCACGCACGAGCGGGTGAAGCGGTGCGCCACCGCCTTGCCGTTCTCGACCAGGTAGGGGATGAGGTCCTTGCCGAAGTCGTGGTTCGAGGCGGCGTCGGCGGCATCGCGTTGCAACTGGTCGAACAGCAGCCCGGTCTCGAAGACGTAGATGCCCATCGAGGCCAGGGTCGTGTCCGGATTGTCGGGCAGGCCCGGCGGATCCTTCGGTTTCTCCAGGAACGAGGTGATGCGGTCGCTGTCGTCGACGGCCATGACGCCGAAGCCGGTCGCCTCGCGACGCGGCACCTCGAGGCAGCCGACAGTGACGTCGGCGCCGGAGTCGACGTGCTGCTGCAGCATCAGCTCGTAGTCCATCTTGTAGACGTGATCGCCGGCCAGCACGACCATGTGCTGCGGCCGGTAGCTGTCGATGATGTCGATGTTCTGATAGACGGCGTCGGCGGTGCCGGCATACCACTGGGTTTCCGACACCCGCTGGCTGGCGGGCAGGATGTCGAAGCTCTCGTTGCGTTCTGGCTTGAGAAAAGTCCATCCGCCCTGCAGATGGCGGATGAGGCTGTGCGCCTTGTATTGGGTGGCGACGGCGATGCGGCGGATGCCCGAGTTGAGCGCGTTGGACAGGGCGAAATCGATGATGCGGGTCTTGCCGCCGAAGAACACCGCCGGCTTGGCGCGCTTGTCGGTCAGCTCCAGCAGCCGGCTGCCGCGGCCGCCGGCGAGCACATAAGCCATGGCGTCACGCGCAAGCGGCGCCGATCTCGTTTGCGTAACCATCCTCCCGCCTCGCCTGCTGCCTGTCTTGTCCATCATGACACCGGAACGGGGGTTTTGTCGAAAGACGGCCAAGTCCGTTCGTCGGCGCCCGGAGCAACGTCCGCCGCGTTTGCCGTCGGGCCGCACCGGGCGCGCCCGCGCGGCGACGAAACGCGACGGCTTGACCCGGCATGGCTCGGGTTGAATAACGCGGGGTCAGTCCGGCGGATGCGGGCAACCCGTGGCGGAGGCGCACTATGTCGTCAGTGGATCCCGGCGCGGTGTTCGCGCTCAGTGAACAGGCGTCCCTGCAGTCGATGGGCGACGGCGCGGTCATATTGCTGGCCGACAGCGGTCAGCTCTACACCTGCAACGAGACCACCGAGGCCTTTCTGAAGCACGTCGACGGCAGCCGCACCTTCGGCGAGATCGTCGGGCTGTTCGTGGCGGAATTCGAGGTCGACGAGGCAACCGCGCGCGACGATCTCACCGCGTTGTCGGGCGATCTCATGGCCGAGGGGATCATCGTTCGCCAGGATGCGCCATGATCGCCGCGCAGTGGACGCGGGCGCGTCTTCGGTTGGCGCTGTGGATCGCAGCCCGGATGATGCCGTTGCGCGTCCGCGGTCTACCGTTGAAGGCCGTGCTCGATCTCGCTGAACCTTGCGATCGCCACCGCTACCGCGGGCTGACCGCGACATACATCGCCACGGCGGTCGCGCGCGCGACCCGCCATCCGTGGCTGATGCGCAACCGCAGGTGCCTCAGGCGCGGCCTGCTCGGTTTTCGCTTTCTGTCGGAGGCGGGGGTCGAGCCCGAGTTGTATTTCGGTCTCGATCCGGCGGCGCTGGCGGCGGGGCACACGGTCGCTCACTGCTGGGTCTGCGTCGACGGCAAGCCTGTCGTCAATGAGCGCCCACAAGAGATGATGACGGTCCTCGTCCACCCGGGCGGGCGAGAGCGGGAAGGGAAGCGCCGCTGACTCCGCCGGCCTTGATCTACGACCTCGGCGGCCACTGCCTGGAAGTTACCTCTTCCAGCGACGAGCTCGGCGAGCGTTTCGACCGGCTTTACGGACCACTGCGCGCCGCGACCAACGCGCCCGCGCCCTTCCGGCTCGATCTCGCCGAGGGGCATTTGCCGGAGCCGCCGCCGGAACTGCCACTCGTCTCCCAGCACTCGCTTCCGGGCGAGGGCGAGTGTCGCTTCTACGCCTCCGAACGGGAGACCTTTCTTGTTTTTCCGGGTTCCTGCACCCTCGCCATCGATCGTCACACGCGCCGAAGCCGCATAACCATCGTTCCCGGGCAGGAGGAGCGAATCGGCGGCACGGCGGGCGTGTTGGCCATCGAGGCGGCGGCCGACGACGC
>CAZSWL010000191.1:0-3455 GCA_964610725.1 uncultured Bauldia sp. | reverse complement strand
CCAATGGCGGCTCTACCCAACCCCGGCGAAGCGCACGACAATCGCCTCTGCTCGGTCCTGCTTGGGGAATTGCAACCGCGGACGGCGTTGCTGGCGGATCGTGGATATGACGCTGACTGGATCAGAGAGTTAGCCAGCCAGAAGGGCGCATGGGCAAACATTCCACCGAAGCGAAACCGTCGAGAGCCAATCTGCTTCAGCCCTCACCTTTACCGGGCGCGAAACCTCGTCGAGCGGCTCTTCAACAAGATCAAGCAGTGCCGGCGCATCGCCACCCGCTACGACAAGCTCGCCGCCAACTATCTCGCCTTCATCAAGCTCGCATCCATCCGGCTATGGCTGCGCGCTTATGAGTCCACGCCCTAGTTTCGGTTCGGAGGGCTCGCCCATGGCGAAGCGTGTTCTGGTTGGTGTCGCCGCCGGTGTCATGTTTGCAGGCGCGGCGATGGCGGGGCCGGTAGAAGACGCTAACGTCGCCATGGAGCGCGGCGACTACGCGACGGCTCTGCGCCTAGCGAGACCGCTCGCCGAGCAGGGTGACGCCGACGCCGAGGTCCTTCTCGGCCTCATTTACGGCAATGGCAAAGGTGTGTCTTGGGATGCCGCCGAAGCGGTGAAGTGGTACCGGCTTGCCGCCGAGCAAGGCGTTGCCGTAGCCCAGCTTGCGCTCGGCGCTGCGTACTTCAGCGGCGTGGGCGTGCCGCAGGACTATGCCGACGCGGTGAAGTGGGCGCGGCTTGCCGCAGATCAGGGCAATGCCAAGGCTCAATTCCTTCTCGGCTCTGCATACGCCTTGGGTCATGGTGTGCCGCAGAACACCGTGATGGCACACATGTGGCTCAATCTGGCGGCAGCTCAGGGCTTGGCAGATGCCGTCGCGACACGCGATGTCGTGGCCGGCGTGATGACGCCAGAGCAGATGGACGGCCTGCTGGTCGCCCGCCATTTTCCCGGCCTGGTCAAGGCCGGCGATTGCGTCGCGGTGGTCGCCGCCCTCGCGCCATCGCCCTGACCGTGATCCCGGTCTGGCGCGTCCTTCCAACCGCCGGCTTCCATCGCTTCCTTGGCGGTCGCGCCGATGACCTTGGGTTAGGCGACCTTCCTCCTGCGATCGTTGTCAGTCTTCTCGTCGCGGTACAGCTGCCAAGCCTGGTCAACTTTTTCGCCATCATGGACGATCACGTTCAGAGCCCGCAGCATCGCAACAGGATCTTCTGCCTGAAAGATGTTTCGGCCCATGTCGACTCCGGCCGCTCCACAGTCCATGGATTTTCTTGCGAGCATCAGCGCGTCACGCTCCGGTATTTTCTTGCCACCGGCGATAACAATAGGCACGGGGCACGCCGCTACGACTTTTTCAAACCCGGGTTCGACATAATATGTCTTGATCACATGAGCTCCCAGCTCTGCTATGACCCGCGTCGCCAACAAGAAATACCGTTCATTTCTCTCCATCTGCTTGCCGACGGCGCAGACGCCCATGACCGGTATGCCATGTTTGATGCCGACGTCGACGGTCTCAACCAGGTTCTTCAGATTCTGGGCCTCATGAGGGGAGCCTATGAACACCTGGATGGCCATCAAGGACGCATTGATCCTGACGGCATCCTGAATATCTACCCCGATATACTCAAGGCTCATATCGTCATCCAGGACCGTGGACCCGGCCGAGCACCGCAGAGCTATCGCCTTGTTGGTGTTCGGCGGAATCGCTGTTCGTATCGCGCCACGCGTTCCCATCAGCACATCAATGAATGGAATGAGCGGCGGGATACTGAGATCCAGTCGCTCCAACCCCGACGTTGACCCCATGATGTACCCATGGTCGAAGGCGAGCATGATCGTCTTCCCCGTCGACGGCCGAAACACCCTCGACAATCTGTCTTTCATGCCCCAGTCGATGTCATTCATGCCCCGGACGTGAAACCGTTCGGTCCCGCGGAACGGCACGTCAACGGCAAAATCCTTTGTCGGATGTTGCTCGTCATCTTTGCTAGGCATCGAACTTCCTTCCTCTCATCTTCTCAGCGAGCCACCGAGAAATACGGTGTCTCGCAAGGGGCCTTCCAGTATCGCAATTGTTCATCGTCCATCCGGGCAAAGAACAACTGAAAACCGGCGGCCTCCTGAACCGTCAAAAGCTCGTCGACCCACGACGCTACGATGTCGACGCCCATTGCCGTGAGTTTCTTGTGGGCGTGACGGTAGACAATCAGCATTTCCATCAGCGTGGTGGAGCCCGAGCCGTTGACGATGACCATTGCCTTGTCGCCGCGCTTCAGCGAAAGGTCTGCGACCAGCGCGTCTGCCATGATCTCGGTGGTCTCGTCGGCCGTTTTCATGGGCATTCTCCCGCCGCCACCCTCGCCGTGTTGTCCCATGCCGATTTCCATTTCGTCCTCGCCCAGCACGGAAATCATGTCGCCGGTTTGCGGGTGCGTGGCCCCTCGCGCCGCCACCGCCAAGGTCGCCATGTTCTCGTTGAAACGCTGGGCGATCGCATAAACCTCGTCGAGGCTCTTGCCATCCGCCGCGGCAGCGGCCGCGATCTTGTACAGTGGAATGCAACCGACGAGACCGCGCCGATCCTCAGGATTGTCACGCGATGCGTTTGAAACATCCTCCTGGGTGACGATCTTCCTGACGTTCAGGCCCTTCTTTTCGACCATTTCCATCGTCATGTTGCCGGTCAGCATGTCGCCGGCATGGTTCAGCACCACAAACAACACGCCGGCGCCTTGTGAGGCGCGGTCCGCCATCTCCAGTGCCTTGATGCACGCAGGTGGTCCGGGAGCCGCAAAAATGTCGCCGGGCACGCTGATGTCTAGCATCCCCTTGCCAACGAACCCGCTCAACGCGGGCTCGTGACCGGTCCCGCCCAGTGTCACGATGTGCACGCGCTTGCCGTCGCCAAGAGCCGAGCTGATTACCAGCCGATCCTCATCGACGCGCAGTCGCTCGGCGTTCGCCAACGCAAGCCCTTCGAGTAATTCTGCGGTGAGTTCTTTTGGATTGTTGATAAATTTCTTCATCTTCATCGTTGTTCCTCCCCTAGCCGATCGTCGCGCATGCACGCCGATCCGCCGCTCCGACTCCATTCACCGTCCGAGAACGCACTTCGCCACCATGCAGTGGTCGTCCCCATCCACCGGTCGTCATTCATCTGTTATTTCGTCGAGTTTGACTTCGCGATGTTCTCTCGCCGAGCGCTGAATCGCCCGGCAAAACTGGTGCACACGTCGGCCTTCCCGTCCGGTCAAATGCGCTTGCCGCCCCGCAGCCACCGAATCGATGAAATCGTGCACCCCATTCTTGAAACTCGTAGCCCAATCGGAATCGACATTCGAAAATTCCGTCGTCACCCCATCGCGATACATGACGACCGGTGGGCGATCCAAAAGCATCGACGTGCACCGATTGACCCAAATGAACCCACGCCGCCCGGAGAACTCGAA
>CAZSWL010000190.1:0-8661 GCA_964610725.1 uncultured Bauldia sp. | reverse complement strand
CGCTGGTCGATCGTGACCACCCTCAATTACCTGCCGCACGACAACGAAGTCGAAATCGTTGCCGCCAAGGTACCCAGCTACCGCGACGAGAAAGGTCGCGCCATCATCGCCAAGATGGTGCGCGTCGCCGACATGACGCGCAACGCGTTCATCAATGGAGACCTGTCGACGGTGATGAGCCCGCGCACCGTCATCACCTGGGCCGAGAATACCGATATCTTCGGCGACATCGGCTTTGCCTTCCGCTTGACTTTCGTCAACAAGTGCGACGAGCTCGAACGGGCGTTGGTCGCCGAGTTCTACCAGCGCGCCTTCAACGCCGAATTGCCCGAATCGACCGCAAACGTCGTGCTGAGCTGACAGGACGCCGGTGGCGATTCCCAACGATACTCCGCGCGCGCGGCCGACCGAAAATCCGCCCGAACCGTTCAAGCGGGCCGTCGTCGGCTGTTTGCGGGCGATTGCTGGCAAACCCGACCTGGAGGTTTCGTTTGCCGCCGATCGGCCGCAGTTGTCCGCTCTCAAAGCCCGCCTGCCCGAGCCGCCGCGCCGGATGACCCAGAGCGACGTCGCCGTTACTCGCGGCATCGCCGATTCGATGGCGCTCCGCCTTGCTTGCCACGATCCCGCGGTTCATCGCGCCAACGCACCGCACGGCAAACATGCCCGTGCCGTTTTCGATGCGGTCGAGCAAGCCCGCGTGGAAGCACTTGGCGCCCGCCGCATGCCGGGCGTCGCCGACAACCTTTCCGCCATGCTCGAGGACCGCTATCACCGCGGCAACTACCACGATGTGAGCGACCGCAGCGACGCCCCCCTCGAGGATGCGGTTGCACTGCTGGTGCGCGAGCGGTTGACCGGCGCCGCGCCACCGACTTCGTCGCGCAAGGTCGTCGATCTGTGGCGTGAATTCGTCGAGGATCGGGCCGGTAGCGATCTGTCGCGCCTCACCGGAGCGATCGACGACCAAGGCCGCTTTGCGGGGGCGGTGCGCCACATTCTTGACGCTCTCGATATGTCCGACCAGCCGGGCAGCGAGCGTGGAGAGGAGGACAGTGACGGCGACAATTCCGACGACCAGGACGCCGACGGTGCGTCCGATTCGGACGACGGCACCGAGGCCGCCAGCCAAGAGGAGATCGACGCCGCTGCGGAAGATGGCGACGCTGGTGAGGGCGAAGCGACTGACGCCGACGCCGAGCATGCTACCGCCGATGCAATGATGGCCGAGGCAATCGACCCCAGCGAGGCGAGACGGGTCGACGGCCCCTTCTCCAACCTGCCTCCGGTCATCGACTATCGGCCGTTCACCACCCGCTTCGACGAAACCGTCAAGGCCGAGGATCTATGCGACACGGCTGAACTCGACCGACTGCGCTCGTATCTCGACAAGCAACTATCCCATCTTCAGAGCGCCGTCGCCCGCCTTGCCAACCGGCTGCAGCGTCGCCTGATGGCCCAACAGAACCGGGCGTGGGATTTCGATCTGGAAGAAGGAATCATCGACGTTGCCCGGCTGTCGCGCGTAGTCGTCGACCCGCTGCACCCGTTGTCGTTCAAGATGGAGCGTGAGACCGAGTTCCGTGACACGGTGGTCACCCTGCTGCTTGACAATTCCGGCTCGATGCGCGGCCGTCCCATCACGGTCGCGGCCACCTGCGCCGACATTCTGGCGCGAACGCTCGAGCGCTGTGGCGTCAAGGTCGAGATTCTCGGCTTCACCACCCGCGCGTGGAAGGGAGGCCAGTCCCGTGAAGCCTGGCTGCAGGCCGGCAAGCCCAACAATCCGGGCCGTCTCAACGATCTTCGCCACATTGTCTACAAGGCCGCGGATGCACCCTGGCGGCGGTCGCGGCGTAATCTCGGCTTGATGATGCGCGAGGGACTTCTCAAGGAGAATATCGACGGTGAGGCCTTGCTGTGGGCGCACAGCCGTTTGATCGCCCGCCCCGAGCAGCGCAAGATTCTGATGATGATTTCCGATGGCGCCCCCGTCGACGATTCAACCCTCTCGGTCAACCCGGGCAACTACCTCGAGCGCCATCTCCGTCATGTCATCGAAGAGATCGAGACCCGTTCACCGGTCGAACTGATCGCCGTCGGCATCGGCCATGACGTCACCCGCTACTATCGCCGGGCGGTGACGATCGTCGACGCCGAGGAATTGGCCGGCGCCATGACCGAGAAGCTTGCCGAGCTTTTCGACGAGCCACAGCGTACGCCCAAGCAACCGCTACGCCGGCAGAAGGCGGCGGCACCGCTGCAATGAGGCCGGCTCCTGCCGGCCTCTGCGTCGCCGGCGTGATTGTCGCCGCGGCAGTATCCTTCTCCTCGCGGGCAGCCCAGCCGGGCTTTGCCACAATCGCAGTTCACGCCCACCCGATCACCGCATTTCGCCGCGGTCAGGCCGATGACTTGTTCGGCCGACTGACGTTCCGCGGAGGTCTTGTGCTGTCCTCGCCCAGCAGCGACTTCGGCGGCTGGTCGGGCCTTGATTTCGACGCCGACGACAAGACGATCTATGCCGTCTCGGATACCGGGGCCTGGATGGCCGCCCGGCTCGTCCGAAACAACGGCAGGCTGATCGGCGTCGCCGACGTTCGTCTGGCACCAATCCTTGATGTCAACGGCAAGCCACTTGTCGGCAAGGTGAATTCCGACGCGGAGGGTCTGCGCATCACGCGGCGTGATGGCGTTGAAACGGCCCTGGTGTCGTTCGAGCAGACTCCGGCCGTAGAGGCGTTTGCGGCGGCGCCCGATTTCGCCACGACGCCACCGCGTCATCTCATCCTGCCACGGTTCGTCAACCACCTGCCCACCAATCAGGGACTGGAAGCCATCGCGGTCGCACCGATCGACAGCCCGCTTGTCGGTGCAACCGTCGTGATCGCCGAGCGTTCATTGGATCGCAACGGCGACCATCGTGGCTTTGTACTCGACGGTCCGCTTGCCGGGCCGTTCTTCATTCGCCGATCGAGCGACTTCGACGTGACTGACGCGGCGTTCCTGCCCGACGGCGACCTGCTCATCCTCGAGCGAAAATTCAGCTTTGCGCAGGGATTCGCCATGCGTATCCGCCGCATCGCGGCACACAACATCCGGCCGGGTACGACCGCCGACGGCGCCCAACTGATCAACGCTGACGACAGAGATGAAATCGACAACATGGAGGGGATGGCGGTCCGTACCGACAACGACGGTGAAACCGTGATCGATCTTATCTCGGACGACAACCACAGCCTGCTACAGCGCACGATTTTGCTGCAATTCGTCCTCAACGGATCTGCGCCGCCGCCACGCCCGCGCCTGGCACCCTCGGCGTCATCGCCATGACCGTGGTGACGAGGTGACTTGGCGGCCCGCTGAAGGGGACGGCGGAGATCGCAGGATCAGGGCGCAGCAGCGGCCGCGCGGCGCTTGGCCACCGCGCGCTTGAGCCGACGGGCCTTAGTCGACAGCGCTTCGTCGCGCGCCTTCGCAAGGAAGTTGTCGAGGCCGCCCTGCCGCTCCACCGCCCGCAGCGCGTGCGAGGTGATTCGCAACCGAACGCTTTCGCCAAGCGCCTCGCTCATCAGCGAGACTTGGCTGAGGTTGGGCAAGAAGCGACGCGGGGTGCGATTGTTGGCATGGCTGACGTTTTTGCCCGCCTGGACCGCCTTGCCGGTGAGTTCACAGCGCCGCGCCATTGTCAAAGTCCCTCTTTCCCGCCGCTAATCGGGATGCTGTTGCCGGACGGGAGTTGCGAGAAAGTCGGCCACCTATAGTGAGCGGCCATTTCGCCGTCAAGCAGCGCATCGCGTCGACGCCGACAAGGAAAAGAACCAAAGGCTCACCCGCCAAGGGTGACGGCGACCGCGAATTGGCGTAGAAAGGGCTTGTCGTTCACTGTTCGACCTCGCGGGATGGGGGCGGCATTCATCGGTTGCACCGAATGTCCGCGATACTGGCTGCGATGAGCGCGATCCGCACATCTTCCGTGGCCGCGGCAAGGGGCCGTGACCCGCTGATCGCTGCAATTCTGGCGATTGCGCTGGTTGGCGCACCCGCCTCCATGGCCGCTGCCGGTGAGGCCAACCTGCAAGCCGTCTACAACATCAGCATTGCCGGCCTGACGGTTGGCCGAGCCAAGGTAGATGGCAGTTTCTCCGACACCAGCTACTCCGCCGCGATCGAAGGCGCCACCCGCGGCATAATCCGCCTCGTTTCCGATTCCCAGGCTACATTGGCCGGCAGCGGTCGTATTCACGGCTCACATGTCATCCCGGCCGTCTACAAGCTTACCGCCGACGAAGACGGATCGGAGGCGCATGTGGACATGGCCATGAGCGGTGGATCGATTGTTGCCGTCGAGGCCGACCCGCCATTGCGGAACGTACCCGACCGCATCCCCGTGACCCCTGCCCACAAACGTCGGGTGGTGGATCCGATCGGCGCGTTCGTGGTCGCCCTTGGCAACTCATCTCCCGCTGACGGCGACCAGATCTGCGACCGTACCGTGCCCGTGTTCGACGGTTGGCAGCGCTACAACGTGAGACTGTTTTACAAGGACACCAGGACCGTCGTGGGCCACGACGGTTCCTATTCAGGCGACGTCATCGTGTGCGGCGCCCGCTACGTGCCGATTGCCGGACACCGCCCGGGTCGTGGAACCGTCCAGTACATGGCCGACAACAAACGCCTCGAGGTTTGGCTGGTGCCAGTCGAGAACACTGGATTATATCTGCCCTATCGCGTCCTCGTCGGGACCCAGTTCGGTGACCTCGTGGTGCGCGCCAAGAAGTTTGTCGTGACCACCAGCGAGCAACACGCCAGCGCCAACTAGCGAAAGTGGCTGTCTATCTTGCGCACCCGTCAGCGTCGGGGCCGGCTGGACCCGTCATCCGGGGCCGGCCGCGAGTGAGGTCGCACGTGGTTAACCAACGCGAGCGGGCTCAAAAACGCTTCGCGCCATCGGCCATCAACATCTCGTGGTGTCATGGACCAGGCCCCACAGATGTCGTAGCGAACGGAGTGTGAAAGACGGCGAGTCAGTGATTCGGACAGGTTTTGTTCCGGACTCGTTCCTCATGCTTAACCCATTCGCATATAAAGGAAATTTCTCGCGGTTCCTGTGCCGGTATGATACGAGGGTAAGCGCAACCCCATTGCTGGCACACGGACCATCACGACGGACGACCGAGCGCGCCCAAGTCGCATGACCGTTACCGCAAAGCCTGAAGCAAGGGCTGCCATCCTCGGCGGTCGCAACGTTACAGCGGTGCTTGGCCCCACCAACACCGGCAAGACTCATTTGGCGATCGAGCGAATGCTGGCGCACGAGAGCGGCATTATCGGCCTGCCGCTGAGACTGCTCGCGCGCGAGGTCTACGCAAAAATCGCCGGCCGCGTCGGCACCGATCAGGTGGCGCTTGTCACCGGCGAGGAAAAGATCGTTCCGCCGTCGCCACGCTTTCGCGTTTGCACCGTCGAGGCGATGCCGACCGAGACCTCCGCGTCGTTCCTCGCCATCGATGAAATCCAGCTGGCGGGCGATCTCGAACGTGGCCACATTTTTACCGACCGGCTGCTCAATCTGCGTGGGCGCGACGAAACTTTGCTTCTCGGCGCAGCCACCATGCGGGGAATCATCGAGAAGCTTCTGCCGGGAGTGAACATAGTCACTCGCCCGCGCATGTCCCTTCTCGCCTACGCCGGCTCCAAGAAGATTACCCGCCTGCCGCGCCGGTCGGCCGTCGTTGCCTTCTCCGCCGACGAGGTTTACGCCATAGCCGAACTGATCCGGCGTCAGCGGGGTGGCGCCGCTGTGGTTCTCGGCTCACTCAGCCCCCGCGCGCGCAACGCGCAGGTCGAGGTCTTCCAGTCGGGCGATGTGGACTTCCTGGTAGCGACCGACGCCATCGGCATGGGTCTCAACCTCGACGTCGATCATGTCGCCTTCGCTTCGGACCGCAAATTCGACGGCTATCAGTATCGACGGCTGTCGGCCGCCGAACTCGGCCAGGTTGCCGGCCGCGCTGGTCGCCACTTGCGGGATGGAACCTTCGGCGTCACCAGCCGGGTCGATCCCTTCGACGACGCCCTCGTCGAAGCGCTCGAAACCCACCGCTTCGACACGGTCAAGACCGTACAATGGCGCAACCGTGACCTCGACTTCAGCTCGCTCGCCGACCTCAAAGCGGGCTTGGACCGCGCACCGACACGAGAGGGCCTGACCAAGGCACCGCCCTCCGACGATCTTGCAGCGCTCGACGCGGTAGCCCGCGATGACGCCGTCACTGGACTGGCCGACCGTCCGGAGCGGATCTCGCTGCTTTGGGACGTCTGCCAGGTACCGGACTACCGCAAGATTGCGCCAGCCAACCACGCCGAACTCGTCGCCACGCTGTTCACGTTCCTGGCGCGCGACGATGTTGTTCCGGACGATTGGCTCGATCGACAGATTACCTACGCTGAGCGCACCGACGGCGACATCGACACCCTTGCAAACCGGATCGCACACATCCGCACCTGGGCTTTCGTCGCCAACCAGTCGCAATGGTCGCGTGATCCGCTCGCCTGGCAGGAGCGCACCCGCGCAATCGAGGACCGCCTGTCGGATGCGCTGCACGAGCGCCTGATTGCCCGCTTTGTCGATCGACGCACCAGCGTTCTCATGCGGCGGCTGAAAGAGAACTCGACGCTCGAGGCCGAAGTCACCGCTTCCGGAGACGTCCTGGTCGAGGGCCAGCATGTCGGCAATCTCGATGGCTTCCGTTTTGCTCCCGATCCCCACGCCGACGGCCCGGAAGCGAAAGCGCTGCGGGCCGCCGCGCAGAAAGCGCTGGCCAACGAGATCGCCGAACGCGCCGCCAAGCTGGCGATGGCGCCCGATTCCGATCTTCTCCTTGCTGACGATGGCACCCTGCGATGGCGGGGTACGGCTATAGCCAAGCTCGCTGGCGCTGAAGACGCGCTGAAGCCGCGCCTGATTCTGCTCGGCGACCACGCACTGCCTGGGCCCGCTCGCGAAAGCGTTGAAGAGCGGATAAATCGCTGGCTGGCCTATCACATCGACGGCCTGCTTCGGCCACTGTTCGATTTGCGCGCTGGCGAGTCTCTGTCGCCGGCCGCGCGCGGCATCGCTTTCCGGCTGGCGGAAAACTACGGGACCATCCCACGTTCCGAGATCGCGGAGGAAGTGCGCAATCTCGCCCAAGAGGCTCGCGCCGGCATGCGCGCCATCGGCGTCCGCTTCGGTGCTTATCATCTGTTCGTGCCGGTTCTGTTGAAGCCGGCCGCGGCCACCCTGCTTGCCACTCTGTGGTCGTTGCAGAACGCCCGCGACGTCACGGCCGGATTTTCCGCCCTCACCGCACTGATTGCGTCCGGGCGCACGAGCGTTCCGCTTGATCCAAGCATCCCGCGGGCGCTCTACCGCATCGTCGGCTTTCACATTGCCGGCCACCGCGCGGTACGCGTCGACATCCTGGAACGATTGGCCGACCTGATCCGCCCCCTCATCGCGTGGCGGCCGACGACTGCAGCCGAACCACCCGACGGCGTCGTCGACGGTCGCGGCTTCACCGTCACCGTCGCCATGACGTCACTGCTCGGCTGCTCGGGCGAGGACTTCGCCTCGGTTCTCCGCTCTCTGGGCTATCACCTCGAGCGCCGGCCCCGACCCGCCAGTCAGCCGGCGTCCGCCGCCACTAGCAGCGCGCCAGCGGCCGCTCCGTCGAGCGACGACGCCGCGGACCAAGAGCCGCAACCGTCGTTCGAGGAATCGGCCCTGGCGCCACCGCCCACCTCCATCGACATATGGCGGCCGAATCGTTCGAGCCGACGACCTCGGCGGCCCGAAGCAGCGCAACGTCAGAAGCCGGTCGCCGACCGGGCCGACGGCACGCAAAGGCGTCATGGACGTCCTGCCGGACGCCGGTCCCAACCCGCTGCAAAGGCCGACCCATCCGATGGTCGCCGCGCTTCACCCACCGGCTCTCGTGACCGCGGCAGGACCCGCGCGGCCGTCGACTCGCCATTCGCGGTGCTGGCCACTCTCAAGGCCGACATGGAATCGAGGCAGCGCGAGGGCCGCGGCGATGACCCCTGACGACACGCAACGTATCGACAAGTGGCTGTGGTACGCGCGCGTGGTCAAGTCACGTACGCGTGCCCAAAAACTGGCGGTCTCCGGCCGCATCCGCGTCAACCGCAATCCAATCCGCAGCGCCAGCAGGTCGATCAGGATTGGCGATGTCTTGACGATTTCTCTGGACTCGGGCGTTCGCGTACTCAGGATTGTCTCGCCGGGCTTGCAGCGACGTTCGGCGGCCGAAGCACGCTTGCTTTATGAAGATCTGTCGCCGCAATCGGCCTCGAGCGCTACTCACGCCGTGGCACCGCCGCCGCGGGCCGGCCCACCACCCAAAGGCCACCGCCGCCCCGAAGCGGCATGCGAATGACCTCCCGACAAAGCAATTCCCGCCCCTGACGGTTGTCTGCTACCGCCGATCACCCCACGTTCATGCGCGACATGGACACTTCTTGCGCCGGGTGACCAAACCGGATACCGAACCACGCCGACGGCGTCTATCGTCCTCGCTGCCGTGAAAGCTTGCTCGTGACTTACATCGTCAACGACAATTGTATTCGCTGCAAATACATGGACTGCGTGGAGGTCTG
>CAZSWL010000189.1:0-16599 GCA_964610725.1 uncultured Bauldia sp. | reverse complement strand
TATGCCGGCCGCCCGTCGCCGCTCTATTTCGCCGAGCGGCTGACCGAGCATTTGGGTGGCGCCAGGATCTATCTCAAGCGCGAGGAGCTGAACCACACCGGCTCGCACAAGATCAACAATTGCCTCGGCCAGATCCTGCTTGCCCGGCGCATGGGCAAGACGCGCATCATCGCCGAGACCGGCGCCGGCCAGCATGGCGTGGCGGCGGCCACGGTCGCGGCCCGCTTCGGCCTGCCCTGCGTCGTCTATATGGGCGCCACCGACGTCGAGCGGCAGAAGCCCAACGTCTTCCGCATGCACATGCTGGGCGCCGAGGTGCATCCGGTCACCGCCGGCAACGGCACCCTCAAGGACGCCATGAACGAGGCGCTGCGCGACTGGGTGACTAATGTCGAAAGCACCTACTACCTGATCGGGACGGCGGCGGGACCGCACCCTTATCCCGAGATGGTGCGCGACTTCCAGTCGGTGATCGGGCAGGAGGCGCGCGAACAGATCCTCGAGGTGGAGGGGCGGCTGCCGGACGCGCTGGTCGCCTGCATCGGCGGCGGCTCCAATGCCATCGGCCTCTTCCACCCCTTCCTCGACGACGCCGACGTGGCGATGTTCGGGGTCGAGGCAGGCGGTCATGGCCTCGACGTTGACAACGGCCACGCCGCCTCGATGAACGGCGGCCGGCCGGGGGTGCTGCACGGCAACCGCACCTACCTGCTGCAGAACGAGGACGGTCAGATCCTCGAGGGACATTCGGTCTCGGCCGGGCTCGACTACCCCGGCGTCGGGCCGGAGCATTCATGGCTGAAAGACACCGGCCGGGTCACTTACGTTCCCGCCACCGACAAGGAGGCGCTCGCGGCCTTCGCGCTGTTGTCCAAGATCGAGGGGATCATCCCGGCGCTCGAGCCGGCGCACGCGCTTGCCCACGTCATCAAGCTCGCGCCGCAGATGGGCAGGGACAAGATCATCGTCATGAACCTGTGCGGGCGCGGCGACAAGGACGTATTCACCGTCGCCCAGCACCTGGGGATGGACATCTAGGGCGACGGCGATGGGCGAGTTCGCGATCTTTCGCGGCAAGCACAACAGCACGCACTATGTCGCCATCCTCGCCGGCGACGACGAGGCCAACGCGCGCCGCGTACGCGACAGCGACAATCTCGTCCCCTTTGCCCGCATCCACGACGACGCGGCGTGGGTGAACGAGGAAACCGGAGCGGCCCGATGACAACCCGCATCGACACCCGTTTCGCGCGCCTCAAGGCGGAAGGCCGGCCGGCGCTGGTGACCTTCACCATGGCCGGCGATCCCGACCAGGACACGGCGCTCGCCATCGCCAAGGCGCTGCCGAAGGCGGGCGCCGACATAATCGAGCTCGGCATGCCGTTCTCCGATCCGATGGCCGACGGGCCGGCGATCCAGGCGGCCGGCCTGCGCGCGCTGGCCGGTGGCCAGACCATGGTCAAAACGCTCGCCATGGTGCGCGGATTTCGCGAGGCCGACGCCGACACGCCGATCGTGCTGATGGGCTACTACAACCCGATCTACGCCTACGGCAACGAACGCTTCCTCGCCGACGCCAAGGCCGCCGGCGTCGATGGCCTGATCATCGTCGATCTGCCGCCGGAGGCGGACGACGAACTCTGCCTGCCGGCGCTCGCCCGCGGCATCAACTTCATCCGCCTGGCGGCGCCGACTACCGACGACCGGCGGCTGCCGACGGTACTCGCCAACACCTCCGGCTTCGTCTACTACGTCTCCATCCTCGGCATCACCGGGGCGGCGGCGCCGGATATCGGCAAGGTGACCAGGGCGGTGGAAAGGATCAAACGACACACCATATTGCCGGTGGCGGTGGGTTTCGGGGTCAAGACTCCCGCGCAGGCGCAGGCGATAGGCCGCGTTGCCGACGCGGTGGTGGTCGGATCGGCGGTGGTCAGCGCGATCACGAACTCGCTGGACGGAGCCGGCCGCGCCACTGCCAAGACGGTTGCCGCCGTCGCCGACCTGGTCGGCGAGCTCGCCGCGGGGATGCGCACGGCGCGGGCGGTGGCGACACAATGAGGATCAGGGAAGGGTTGTCGTGAGCTGGATCAGCAACGTCGTCCGTCCGAAAATCCAGAACCTCCTCGCCAAGCGCGAGGTGCCGCAGAACCTGTGGATCAAGTGCCCGGAGACCGGCGAGATGGTCTTCCACCGGGACCTCGAGCTCAACCAGTTCGTCATCCCGGGCTCCGGCTATCACATGCGGATGACGGCCAAGCAGCGGCTGGAACATTTCTTCGACAACAAGCAATACGAAACGCTGACGCTGCCCGACGTGCCGCTCGATCCACTCAAGTTTCGAGACGAGCGGCGCTACACGGAACGGCTGCGCGACGCGCGCGCCAAGACCGGCACCAGCGACGCGGTGGTCGTCGCGCTCGGCACGGTCGAGAACGTGCCGGTGGTCGCGGCCGTGCAGGACTTCGAGTTCATGGGAGGCTCGCTCGGCATGGCGGCGGGCGAGGCGATCATCACCGGCATGCAGGAGGCGATCGCCCGCAAGCGGCCGTTCATCATGTTCGCCGCCTCGGGCGGGGCGCGCATGCAGGAGGGGGTGATGGCGCTGATGCAGCTGCCGCGCACCACCGCCGGCGTGCAGGCGCTGCGCGAGGCCCGCCTGCCCTACATCGTCGTCTTGACCAACCCGACCACCGGCGGGGTGACGGCTTCCTTCGCCATGCTCGGCGACGTCCACATCGCCGAGCCGGGGGCGCTGATCGGCTTCGCCGGGCCGCGGGTGATCGAGCAGACCATCCGCGAGAAGCTGCCGGCCGGCTTCCAGCGCGCCGAATTCCTGGCCGAGCACGGCATGGTCGACATGGTCGTCCACCGCCACAATCTGCGCCAGACGATCGCGCGGCTGTGCCGGCTGCTGGGGGCCGAGACGCTGCCCGACGCGTTGCCGGTAGCCGCCGAATAAGCCACAACCCGAGCAGGCGCCATGGACCGTTCGACCGCCATCCTTGAGCGATTCCGCACCCTCTACCCGCGCGAGATCGACCTTTCGCTCGACCGCATGCGGGTGCTGATGAACAAGCTCGGCCACCCCGAGCGGCGCCTGCCGCCGGTCATCCACGTCGCCGGCACCAACGGCAAGGGCTCGACCATCGCGTTCATGCGGGCGATGCTGGAGGCGGCCGGCAAGAGCGTGCACGTCTACACCTCGCCGCATCTGGTGCGCTTTCACGAGCGCATCCGCATCGGCCATCCGGGCGGCGGCCGCTTCGTCGAGGAGGACGAACTGGTCGAGGCGTTCCTCGCCGTCGAACGGGTCAACGCCGGCGCACCGATCCCCCAGTTCGAGATCACCACCGCCGCCGCCTTTCGCCTGTTCGCCGAGCACCCCGCCGACCTCACCCTGATCGAGGTCGGGCTCGGCGGGCGCTACGACGCCACCAACGTCGTCGACGATCCGGTGATCGCGGTGATCACGTCGGTTTCGCTCGATCACGAGAAATTCTTCGGTTCCTCGCTCGCCCAGATCGCCGGCGAAAAGGCCGGCATCATCAAGCGCGGCCGACCGGTGGTGGTGGTGCCGCAGCCATCGGTGGTGGCCGACGTCATCGAAACGGAAGCGGCCCGGCTCGGCGCGCCGGCATTCGTCGGCAATCGCGACTGGATCGCACACGGCGAGCAGGGACGGCTGGTGTTCCAGGACGAGGACGGCCTGCTCGACCTGCCCAGCCCGCGGCTGATCGGCCGTCACCAGTTCACCAACGCCGGCGCCGCCATCGCGGCGCTCAGGCGGGCGCAGATCGATTTGCCGGCGGCGGCGATCGAAGCAGGGCTCACCGGAGTCGACTGGCCGGCACGACTGGAGCGACTGAGCGGGGGGCCGCTGGCCGAACGGGCGCCGGCGGGAGCGGAGCTGTGGCTCGACAGCGGTCACAATCCCGGCGCCGGCGCCGCCATCGCCGAGGCGATGGCGGATCTCGAGGAGCGGGTGCCGAGCCCCTTGGTGCTGGTCACCGGCATGCTCAACACCAAGGATCCGGTCGGCTTCTTGCGGCCGTTCGCTGGCCTCGCCGAGCGCGTTCTCGCCGTGCCGGTGCCGGGCACCAACGCCGGCCGCGACCCGGGCGAGCTTGCCGCGGCGGCAAGTGCCGCCGGCCTGCAGGCAGAGGCGATGGACAGCTTCGAGGCGGCGCTCGATCGGCTGAGGGCGGAGAGCGAGGGCCGGCCGGGGCCGCGCATCCTGATCTGCGGCTCGCTCTATCTGGCGGGGGCGGTGCTCGCCGCCGACGGGATCGAGCCGGCCTGAGCCAAAACGAAAGCCGGGAGCCAACGGCCCCCGGCTTGGCGAATGCGATCTGGCGGCCCGTTTACATCGCCTGCTTTATCCACTCCGACAGCCGGCCCTTCGGCTGGGCCCCCACCTGCATGGAGATCGGCTCGCCGTTCTTGAACATGATCAGCGTGGGGATCGAGCGCACGCCGTAGCGGATGCTGGTGTTGGGGTTCTCGTCGACGTTGAGCTTGGCGATCTTGACCTTGCCCGACATTTCCTCGGCGATTTCCTCGAGCGCGGGCGCGATCATGCGGCAGGGGCCGCACCACTCGGCCCAGAAATCAACCACCACCGGCTCGCTCGAGCCGAGAACGTCCTTGTCGAAACTGGCATCGGTCACTTTGGCGGGCATCGCGAATCCTCGGAAAAGCGCGGGCGGGAGACCGGGCAAAAGGTAGGTGCTCGCCGGGCGAAGTCAAGGTGGCCGGTGCGGCCCGCGATGCCCGCACCGGGTCCCGCCTAGCCGGCCATGACGGCCGATTGCGCCGCGTCCAACGCCGATTGCGGCACATCCATCAGCGCCGGCCGGTCTGTCCACAGAAGCGCGGCGGCAACCGGGCGGCCGGGATAGAGCCGGCGGAGCACCGCCCGGTAGAGGGCGAGTTGGGTGACGTAGGCGGCCGGGGTGGCTTGCAGCGTATCGGGGGCCGGTCGGTTGGTCTTGTAGTCGACGATCAGCACGCGGTCGCCGGTCACCGCCAGACGGTCGACCCTGCCGGACACGATGGCATCGCCGAGGCGTCCGGCGATGTCGACCTCGGCGCGACTGCCGGGCGCGAATACCGGGGCAAACCCGGGATCAGCGAGGATGTAGAGCACTTCGGCGACGAGCGCCGTTCGCTCGGCCTCGGGCAGGTCGCCGGCGACAGCGGCGAGGTAGCGCGCGCCAACCGCCTGGCGGGCGGACGCGGCAACATCGGGAAGCGATTGCAGCAGGCGATGGATGAGGCGGCCGCGCACGAGGGCCGTCCCAGCGACCGCATCGCGGCCGGTGACGACCGGCGTTGCCTCCTCGCCGGTGGCGCGCACGGCCGATGGCGTCAGCAATCGCGGCGGCGGCGGCGGCGGCGGCGCCTTATGCGTAAGCCAATCGGGCCGGTGCGGCCCGAGCGGCAGGCCGGGCTGGGGCGGGCGTGGTGGAGCGGGCGGCAGTGACGGCGGCCGCCATTCCAGCGCGACGTTGCCGTCGGCATCCTTGCTCTCGACGCATTCAGGGCCGAGCGCCCGCGTCACCAGCCCGTGCCAGCCGTTGTCGTCGTCGGTCGTTTGCTTGCGGGTGCCGCAGACGTAGAGACGGTCGCGGGCGCGGGTCATGGCGACGTAAAGCAGCCGCAGGTATTCGGCGTAGGCGTCCTGGCGCAGCGTCTCGACCCGCGCCTTCACCACCGGCGGCATGTCGCGCAGCCGCCGCATCCACACCAGAGGCGACGGCGCACCGTCACGGTCGTCGGCGAGCGCCATGATCCTGGGATCGTGGCCGGAGTGCACCGGCTTCATGCCGCCGTCGACCACAAAGACGATATCGGCCTCCAGCCCCTTGGCGCCGTGCACCGTCATTACCCGCACCTCGTCGCGCATGGTGTCGGTGTCGCGGCGGATCTCGGTGGCGGTGTCGCTCAGCCAGGCGAGGAAGCCTTCGAGCGAGGGAACGTGCGCCTGCTCGTAGGCGATCGTTTGGGCGAGAAACTCGTCGAGGACGTCCTCGGCCTCGGCGCCGAGCCGGCCCATGATCTTCAGCCGGCCGCGGTCGGGACCGAGGATGCGGGCGAAGAAGGCGTGCGGGCCGGCGAAATCGGCCCGCCGGCGCCATTGGTTCAGCAGCCGCAAGGCGTCGCGGCAGGGGCCGGACGCCGCTGCCGCGGTTTCGAGCGAATCCCATAGCGAGCCGCGGCGGCCGTAGGCGAGCGCGAACAACTGATCCTCGTCGAGACCGACCAGCGGGCTCTTGAGCAGCGCCGCCAGCGACAGGTCGTCGTCGGGCAACAGCACCACGCGGGCGAGCGCCATCAGGTCCTTGACCGCGATGTGGTCGGTCAGCGTCAGCCGATCGGCGCCGGCGATCGGTACGCCGCGCGATTTCAGCGCGCGGTTGATGGCGTCGGTCTGGGCACCCCGGATGCGGCTGAGGATGAGGATGCCGCCCGGCCGGATCGGTTTGCCGGAGTCGAGCTTCTCGCCGCCATGGATCCAGCGGGCGGCGGTGCCGGCGATGCGGCGGGCGAGCTGCACCTCGGGGCTCGCCTCGCCGAGATGATCGAGCGGCGTGGTCCAGTCGGGCGGCTCGATTTGTTCCGGCGGCGCAATCATCGGCCAGATGACGACGCGGCCGGGCTCGCGGTGGCGGGCGGCGGAGTGGGTCGGCGCCGCCCCCTCCTCAGACAGCGCGCGGTGGAGCGGCTCGTCGGCGAACACCCGATCGACGGCAGCGAGCACCGTCGGCACGGAGCGGAACGACAGATGCAGGCTGGGATCGCGCCAGGTAAGACCGGCGGCGACGGCGCGGCGGCCGAGCTCGCGTTGCATGGCCGTGAACCACGCCGGCGCCGCGCCCTGAAACGAAAAGATCGACTGCTTCTGGTCGCCGACGGCGAACAGTGTGCGGACGGTCGGACTTCTCCCCTCGCCGGCGAAAAAGTCCTCGACCAGCGAGCGGATGACGCGCCATTGCAGCGGGCTGGTGTCCTGCGCCTCGTCGACCAGAACGTGGTCGACGCCGCCGTCGAGTTTGTAGTGCACCCACGCGGCGGCGTCGGAGCGCGACAAGAGCTGCACCGTCTTGACGATCAGATCGTCGAAATCGAGCGTGCGGCGGACGCCCTTCATGCGCTCGTACCGGCCGATGGCGGCGTCGGCGAGACGAACCAGCGCGGCCGTGGTGAGGAAACACTCGATCGCGGCGCGGCGCTCGAGCAGCATCCGAAGGCGGGCAATCTCGGCGTCGAGCACGTCGTCGAGACCGTTCCAACGCTGCCTGGTCGTCTTCGTCACCAGGCTGCCGGCGGCGCGAAGCTGGCCGTCACCCTTGGTGCAGAAAGCGAGCCAGGCGTCGATGCGGGTGTCGTCGTCGCTGGCAGACAGAAACGGAGCGAGCCGCGCGGCCGCCGCCTTGTCGGTCTTCGAACCATCGCGCAGAAGGCCCGCCAGCCGGCCGATGGCGGCGGCGTCGAGGGCGCATTCGCGAAGGACGTCGCCGCGTGCCGCCGCAATCGTGTCGCCGGCGGCGACGCCGAGACCGACGCGAAGCTGATCGAGGGCCGCATCGAGCGAGCGGTTCGCCTGGATCCACGCGCGCAGGCGAGCGCGCTGTCTGATGAGGTCGGCGACGGCGAGCTCATGGGCGAAATCGCTGGCCGACGACAGGACGGTGCGCAACGCCTCGCCGAGCACGCCGTCGCGATCGCCGGCCGCGGCCGCCAGAGCGCCCCGCCGGGCGGCGTCGGTCATGACGTCAACATCGTGCTGTTCGAGCACTTCGAAATGGCCGGCGACGTTGGCCTCGAAGGGGAACTGCTGGAGCAGGCGCTCGCAGAAGGCGTGAATGGTCTGGATCTTGAGGCCGCCGGGAGTGTCGAGGGCGCGGGCGAAGAGGCGCCGGGCACGGGCGCGCTCGCCGGCCTCAACCGGCCGGCCGACAAGGGCGGCGAGCTCCTTGCCGAGAGCCCGGTCGGGGAGGGTCGACCACGCCCGCAGCGTATCGAACACCCGCGTCTCCATCTGGGCGGCGGCGGCCCTGGTGAAGGTCAGGCACAGGATGCGGCCGGGAGCAGTGCCGGCGAGCAGCAGGCGGACGACGCGGCGGGCGAGTACGAAGGTCTTGCCCGCCCCGGCGTTGGCCGACACCCAGGCCGACGCCGCCGGGTCGCAGGCGTCGTCCTGCGCCGCCTTCGTCGCGGCGTCGATCGCTACGTCGGCGGATGCCACCCTGCCGCCCATTCCACATCCTCTTCGCTTTCCACCAGCCCCCATTCGCGCACGCGGGCGAGATGGTCGTAGGGGCTCTCGTAGCGGGTCTCGAACATCGGCCGGGCGCGCGAGACATACGGCCGGTCGGGGTCGTTGAACGCGGCGATCAGCGACATGAATTGCGCGAACACCTCCTGCTCGACTTTGGCGGTGGTCCAGCCGCTCGCGACCGCCGACTTCACCGGATCGCCGCGGCCGACGCGGCCGAGGCCTATCCAGGCAAGCGTCGCGACGCGGCGACCGGCGAGCGCCGGGTCGAAAGCGCCGCGCACCGCCATCGCCGCTTCCAGCCCAAGCTGGGGCGCGAAGCCGACGGCGACCTGCGTCGCCGAGGGCGGCGTGCCGGTCTTGTAGTCGAGAATGTCGAGGCTGCCGTCGGTACGCACGTCGACGCGGTCGGCGCGGCCGAAGAGCCGGAAGCTCCCCTCCCCCAGCGGCACGTCGAGCGCACCGTCGACCTCGGCGCGGCGCTCGCCGACGTCGGCGGCACGCGCAGCCTCCCAGGCGACGAGCCAGTGGGCCATGACCGCGAAGCGGAACGACCAGATGGCGTGAACGTCCGGGAAATCGGCGATCGTCGCAAGCGCCTCGCGACCCGCCGCCATCAGCGCGGCCTCGGCGTCCGCGTCGTATGCGCCCTGCCACGACCGGGTGAAGGCGGCGAGCGCGTCGTGGATAAGCGAACCGCGCGTCGCATAGTCGGGCGCCTTGGCGACCGCGTCGAGCTCCTCCAGGCGCAGCACCCGTTTGGCATAGATCGCGTAGGGATCGCGCACCAGGATCTCGATGTCGGTCACCGACAGCCGGCGCGGGCGCGCGGCAAGCGGCGGTCTGGGCTCGGGCGGCTTGGCGGGCCGCACGCTCTCGGCCTTGACCCAGTCGATGTCGCGGGCAAGCGCGACGTAGCGATCGCCGCGATCGGCCATCGTCTTTGCCGCTGCGTCGCCGGCGAGGGCGCGCAGGCGTTGCAGCCAGCGCGATTCGACCGTCGGGGCGCCATCGCGCTTCTCGGCCCGGGTGACGATGACGCGCGGCGCCGCCATCGCCTCGGCAAAATCGTGGGCGGCAAGGCCGATGCGGCGCTCGGGCGGCGGCAGGCCGACGGCGGTGCGCATGGCGCGCGACAGCCACGGATCGGTGCGGGTGGCGGCCGGCCATACCCCTTCATCGAGTCCGCCGAGGATGAGGAGATCGACCGACTGCAGGCGGGCCTCCAGGGTTCCCCAGATATGGACGCGGGGATCGCCGCCGACAGGCCGCTCGACGACGACATCGGCAAGGAGGGCGGCGAGAAAGAACGGATATTCGGCCGGCGGCATGAGGAGCCGGCGGGCGCCTTCGTCGTCCGCGAGGCCGCTCAGGAGAGCGGCAAGCGCCTCGCCGCCGCCCTGCCAGAGGAGGCCGTCGCCACCGGTCTCATCGGCAGCGGCCGCGGCAAGGGCAACCATCAGCAAGGCGGTCGCCTCGGCGGCCGAGATTTCTGCAGCGCCAGAAAGAGCGCGCTCGAAGGGAGCAAGGGCGGCGGCGAGCCGCTCGATGAGCCGCTCTGCCAGAGCCCAATCGCCGGCCGCAAGGCGACGGCGGGCGGCTGGAACATGGGGGTCGGTCCCCGCCCTCGCCCGCGCCGCGGCGAGCGCCGACGTCAGCGCGGTGACCCCACCGGTGACCTGTTGGCCGCGAAACAGGGCGATCTCCAGCGTGCGGGCTGCACGCCGGCATTCGGGGCGGGCGATGCCGAAGGCGGCAAACGGGTGCTTGAGGAGCGCCAGCAGAACGACCGGGTCGCCGGCGGAGGCAGCAACCTCGGCGACAAGGCGTGCAAACACGCCGGCCGGCTCGCGGTCGAGCGACGCGCCGGCGGAATCGTCGACGGTGAGCCCCCAGCGGCCGAGCTCGACGGCGACGCGGCGGGCAAGCCTGCGATCAGGCGTCACCACGGCGACGGCGACCTCGGGCCGCTCGACCGCCTCGCGCACGGCCAGCGCGACGGCGGTCGCTTCTTCCTGCTCGTTGCGGGCGACGATGAGATCGACGCCGGCAAGGGCCTCGTCGGCGGATGCGGCGAGACCCACCCAGGCGTCGGCGGTCTCGCTCGGGCGCATCGCCTCGGAGATGAAGCCGGCGCGGACGGCACGCGGGTGGTCGACGAGGGCCACCACGTCGTCACGGGTAATGCCGATGGTGGCGATCAGTTGCTTGAGAGCGAACTGGGGATGGCCGTGGGCGGATGCCTGCGACACTGCAGGATCACCGATCGCGGCCCAGCTGGCCGCGTCGAGATGCTGATCGAGGCCGGGCAGGACCACGGCGCCGTCGGGCCGCGCGGCGATGGCCTTGAGCAATTCGGCGGTGGCGGGGATCGAGCCGGTCGACCCGGCAGCGATGATCGGTCCGCCCGACGGTCCATGCCGCAGACGCCCGGCGGCAGCACGGATGAGGCCGTCACGGCGTGCAGCCGGATCGACGCGGCCGACTTCGGCCAGATAAGCCGGCCACTGCTCGGCGACGATCCTGAGGAAGTCGAGAGTGATCTGGAAATAGCGGGCGTGATCGTCCGGGACCAGTCTGGCGAAGGCGTCCCAGGCAATGCCGGCGGTCTCCATGTCGTCGACCAGACGGGCGAGGTCGCCGGCCAGGTATGCGGCGTCGGCGGCGGACGCGGGAATGGCGAGCGGCTCGTCGGGCGCCAGCGCCAGTATCTCGCGGCGCACCGCCCGGCCCCAGGCGAGCGTCAGCCGGGTCAGCGCCAGACGGCGGGAAAGCTCGGAAATCGCGGGCGGCAGCACCAGCCGGTCGCCGGCTGCCTCGTCGCCGGCGGCGAGCAGATGGTCCTCCTCGTCGAGGTCGCCGATCGGACGGATCGCCGGCAGGATGACCGCCTCGCCGCCGAGGCGAGCGATCATCACGTCGCGGAACGCGCGCGCGGCGCGCCGGGTGGGCAGCAGCACCGTCAGGCCGGCGAGCGCCAGCGGGTCGCTTACATCCAGGGGAATCAGCCCGCCGGACAACAGCGCATCGGCCAGCGTGGCGAGGAAGGGCGCTGCGGAGGGAATGGTAAAGACGCGCGGACGCGGCCTGGCCTCGGCCATCGCCGTCAGGCGGCGCTGTCGGCGATCGAAAGCTCCGCCTCGCCGACCGCCTGCGGCGTGCCGACGTGAAGCCACAGGCCCTCCATGCGCACTCCATAGAGGCGCTCGTTCTCGATCGCGCGGTCGAACAAGAGGTTGAGCGAGAACGGCCCCGCCGGACAATCGGCAAACAGGCGCGGATGGAGGATCGCGGCGCCGGCATAGGCGAAGGGCGCCACCTCGCGCTCGGCGCGCCGCAACAGACGGCCGGCGGGATCCATGCCGAAATCGCCGCGGCCATGATAGCCGATCGCCCGCACCGTCGACGCCACCAGAAGCAGCGCGTCCATCGCCTCGCCGCGCCATGCCGCCGCCAGCCAGTCGAGGTTGGGACGCGGCCCCTCGATCCAGAACGAATCGGAATTGACCACGTAGAACGCGTCGTCACCAAGGTGCGGCAACGCCTTGGCGACGCCGCCACCGGTATCAAGCAGGCGGTCGCGCTCGTCGGAAATGACGATGCGGGGATGGCCGCGGCGGCCGACGTGAACGCGGACGAGATCATGCAGATAGTGGACGTTGACGACCACGGTGGTGACGCCGGCCGCCTCGAGCCGGTCGAGGGCGCGGTCGATGAGGGCGCGCCCGCCGACCTCGATCAGCGGCTTGGGCGTGGTGACGGTCAGCGGGCGCATGCGCTTGCCGATGCCGGCGGCGAGCACCATTGCCCGGGTCGGGCGACGGCGCTCGGCAATACGTTCGATGGCGCGGCTGGCAGACGGCTCGGCAATCATCTCGGCGCCCAATGAGCGGCTGGCAGGTGCCTCTCATACCAGACGGCGAGTTCGGAAAGAACCGGATGGGAGAAGTTGCGGACAAGATATTCACCGACCCGGGGAACGTGACGGAGATAGCCGGGGCGGCCGAGATGGTCGGCCTGGCGGGCGAAGACCCCAAGGTTCTTCAGGGCGCGGGCGGCGGCGGCAATGGCATAGGCCGAGGAAAAGGCGGCGGAGTCGAAGGCGGGCGCGGCGGATTGTCGTAGCGAGACGTAATGGGCCCTGAGATCGGCCTCCAGCGCCGCCGGAACGGTCACTCGGGCATCCTGGCACAGTGAAGCGACGTCGTAGGCCGCGGGCCCCACGAACATGTCCTGAAAATCGATCAGACCGATGCGCTTCACGCCCGCCCGATCGGCAAGCCAGAACAGGTTGGCCGATTGCATGTCGAACAGCACCCAGCTCTGCTCCGCTGCGGCGAGGTGCTGCGACAGCCCCGACCACAGGGCGGCGAACTGCCGGCGGCCGGCGGCGGCGAGCGGCGCCGACGTCACGTGGGGAACGTACCAATCGACAAAAAGATCGAGGTCGGCGGCGACAACCTCGCCGGTCAGCGCGGGGAGCCGGTGACGGCCATCGCCGGCGACGGCGAGCGTCGGCGGGCGTGGGTGCGCGTGGATGGCGGCAAGCACCGCGATGGTGGCGCGGTAGCGCTGGGCGATCGGCGTATCGCCGGCGACGATGCCCTCGCTGCCGAAGTCCTCCATCAGCACAAAACCGGCGGCGGCATCGGCGGCGTAGATCTCTGGCGCCGAGAAGCCGGCGGCGGCGAGTGCGCCGGCAACCGCGACATAGGCGCGCGCCTCGCTGGCGCGGTAGCGCGCGCGGCGGTCGCGGAACGGCGCGGCGGCGTCCTTCGGCCAGTCCATCAGCACGGCGGTGCCGCCGGCGGTGGCGATGCGCTCGTAGCGCCGGGGAGAGGCGTCGCCGTGAATGCGGTGGCGCCGCGCTCCGGCAAACCCGGCGCGGGCAAGAAAGTCGCGGGCGGTCCTGCTGCGGGCAAGGCGGGCCTGCCAGCCGGGCGGGCCGGAGAGCGAGGCGCGGCGGCCTTCCTCGAGGATGGCGAGGTCGATGGTGAGGCGGTCCCGCGGCAGGCGGTCGCCGGCGCGTTCCGGCCATTCGACCAGCACGATACCGTCGGCGAGGACGTCGGCAAGGCCGAGTTCGTCGAGCTCGGCGGCGTCGCTCAGGCGATAGAGATCGACGTGGGCAACGGCGATATCGCCGGCACGGTAGCTCTGCACCAGCGTGAAGGTCGGGCTCGGCACTTCCAGCCCGGGATCGCCGGCGAGGGCGCGAACAAGCGCCCGGGCAAAGACGGTCTTGCCGACGCCGAGACCGCCGCAAAGGGCGACCACATCGCCGGCGGCGAGGCACACCGCGACATCCTCGGCGAGCGCTGCGGTCGCCGCCTCGTCGGGCAAATCGAGAGTGAGGAACGCCTCAGACATGGCCGTGGCCGCCGAGCGGGTTCAGGCGGCGGCCACGGCAGCAGGCAGCGGCCTGATCGGCAGACGCACGGTGACCATGGCGCCCTTGCCCTCCTCCGAGGCGATCTCCACGGTGCCGCCATGCAGGCCGACGAGGCTCTTGACGATCGCAAGCCCGAGACCGACGCCGCCGCGGGCGGCGCCGCGCGGCATGCTGGCGAAGCGATCGAACACCGAATTGATGAAGCTGCTGGGAATGCCCGGCCCTTCGTCGGTGACGGCGAACTCGACGGCCTCGTCGCTCCTCTTCGCCGCGATAGTGACATGGCCACCCTCGGCAGAGAAGGCGATGGCGTTCGACAGGAGGTTAAACAGGATCTGGCGGAGACGGGCGCCGTCGGCGATGAAGCCGCCGATGGCGGCCGGAACATCGACGGAAAGGGCAACGCGGGCTCCGGTGATACGGTCGCGCAGTTCGTCGACGACGGCGGCGACCACGCCGGCGATGTCGACCTCGGCGAGGTCGAGCTCCATGATGCCGGCGTCGATGGTGGTGAGATCGAGGATGTCGTTGACGATGGCAAGCAGGGTGGTGCTCGACGACATGATGTAGCCGGTGTACTCGCGCTGCTTGTCGTTGAGCGGACCGATGCGGGCGTCGGCGAGCAGCTGGGCGAAGCCGATGATATTGGTGAGCGGCGAGCGCAACTCGTAGGAGACGTGGTGGATGAAGGCGTTCTTGAGGGCGTCGGCGGCGACCAGCGCCTCGTTGCGTTCGACCAGCGCCCGCTCGACCTGGACGCTGTCGGTGGCGTCGACGAAAGTCACCATGGTCTGACCATCAGGCAGGGGCATCGTGGCGTAGTCGATGATGCGACCGTCGGGGCGCTCCATGCGGCCGGCGATCGAGCTGCGGTTCTCGTTGACGCCGGCGACGCAGGCGGTGAAGCGCCGCCATACCGCTTCGTCGTCGTGCGGCCGCCGGCACGCAGTCACGATCTCGCTGACGTGCGGACGTGAATCGAGCAGAGCCTCGTCGAGCGACCAGATGGCGGCGAACGACGGGTTGTGCAGACGCAGGTGGCCGTCGGAGCCGAACACGGCGACGCCCTCGCTGAGATGATCGAGCGTGGCGCCCTGGACGCTGACGAGAGCGTTGTAGCGGCTCTCCAGGCCGAGGCGCTCGGTGACGTTCTCGTAGACCCAGGTCATGCCGCCCTGCGGATGCGGGTTGGCGATGACGCGCAGCGTCTGGCCGTCGGGCAGATGCCACCAGAACTCGCGCGCCTCGACCGAACGGTAGGCGGCGAGAGCCTCGGCCCGCCAGCCGCGGAAATCGGCCTGCTCGGGCAACCGGCGGTTGGCGCGCAGACGATCGAGCACGGCGGTTTCGTCGGGTGCCGAATCGAGGAAGGCGGCATCGAGGTCGAAGAGGGCGCGGTAGGCAGCATTGTACGACTTCAGCCGACGGTCGGGGCCGAATATGGCCACCGCCGTCTGCAGCTGGTCGAGGGTGCGGGCGTTGAAATCGATCTCGCGGCGGAGCGCGGCGTGGGCCGCCTCGACCTCGGTGACGTCGGCGGCAATGCCGGCAGCACCGCCCTCCGAGGCAATGTCGGCGACATCGAAGATGCGGCGGCTGCCGGCGACGATCGCTGGCAGCCGCTTGGTGAACACCGGTCCGGCGGAGCGGGTGGCAGCGATGATGCGGCGGGCGCTGGTGTCGAGCAGCTCGAGCCCGCGCGCCACGGCGTCGTCGGCGTTCTTGGCCTCGACCGCGGCGGCGTAGGCATCGTTCACCCAGACCAGCGCGCCCGTCTCGTCGCGCAACCAGATCGGCATCGGCGCCGCCGCCAGCATGGCGCGCATGGTCTCCACCTCGGCGGCAAGCAGATCGTGACGCGCCTCGATCTTGACGCGGGCGAGACGATCGCCGGTGAGGTCGCGGAAGCGCACCACGGCGCTGCCGCCGACGGCGCGGCCGCGCGCCTCGATGAGGCGGCCGAGGGCGGTGGTGACAACCTGGGCGAACGGCTCGCCGCGATGGCGCAGGCGGTCGATGCACAGGTCGAGCCTGGCGGCCGATTCGGGATTCAGCCAGCCGCTGAAGGCGAGGAACGCCCGCGGCTCGGCGGGAGCGCCGGTGGCAGCAGTCAGGGAACCGGCGACCAGCGGCAACTCGGCCGACCCGTCCCAGGCCACCAGCCGCTGGTCCTCATCGCCGACCAGAGCCTCGGCCCGGTCGGCCACGGCCTTCAGCCCACCGACGTGGGCGCGCAGGCGCGCGTTCTCGCTCTCCACCCGATTGCGGGCGCGGATGAGCGCAATCGCGCTGATGACGGCGAAGCCGACGGCACCGAGGAGTGCCGACATGAGGATGACGCGGGCCGGGTCGATCGTATCGGCGAACAGCGGGCCGCGAGCAAACAGCTCGGCATGGGCAACGCCGGTGGTGATCGGGGCGCAAAAAGCGGCGACAGCCGCCACACGAATCGCCACCGTTTTCCTGCAATGCCGCGGCATGCAGAGGCCCCCTTCCGCCGCGTGCCGATACTCAAGGCGTTGGCTGTTGACCGCATGCGCTGGCGGTCCCTTCGCGCCCCTCGCGAATCAGCCACAATCTAGCCCCTCACGGGAGAGCCATGAAAGGCGGCGGGCGGCCGGCACGGTCGTTTGTCGGCGACCTGTTGCGCCCGCGCCCGTCACGATTCGGCGACGGCGGCTCTCAGTAGCGGTAGTGATCGGGCTTGAAGGGGCCCTGGCGCTTCACGCCGATATAGGCAGCCTGCTGGGGGGTGAGCTCGGTCAGGGCGACGCCGAGCTTGGCGAGATGGAGGCGGGCCACCTTCTCGTCGAGGTGCTTGGGGAGGATGTAGACCTTGTTGGCGTATTTATCCCCTTTGGTGAACAGCTCGATCTGGGCAAGCACCTGATTGGAAAAGCTTGCCGACATGACAAACGAGGGATGG
>CAZSWL010000188.1:0-6609 GCA_964610725.1 uncultured Bauldia sp. | reverse complement strand
GCATGGCGTCGCGCGCGTTGGTGGCGAGATTGGTCAGGGTGGCGTCGAGCTGAACCGGATCGATGATCACCGGCCACAGCTCCGGGTCGAGGTCGAGGCTGATCTCGATGTTTTCGCTGAGCGTTCGGTTGAGCAGCTGTGTGATGTTGCCGACCAGCTCGTTGAGATCGGCGCGCTTGGGTTGCAACGGCTGCCGGCGGGCGAAGGCGAGCAGGCGCTGGGTCAGGTCGGCGCCGCGCAGCGCTGCATCGAGCGCCTCGCCGCCGAGCTGCTGGACATCTTGATCGTCCTTGCGGTGCGACACGAGGATATCGAGGTTGCCGATGACGATGGCGAGCAGGTTGTTGAAGTCGTGAGCCATGCCGCCGGTCAGGTTGCCGATCGCCTCCATCTTCTGCGCGTGGCGAAGCTGTGCCTCGGTCGATTCCACTCGCGCATGGGTTTCGTTGACTTCGTCCCTCAGCCTAGCGGCCGTCGCCACCACCCGGCTGTGCAAGCCAGTCGTCTCCAGCAGCATGGCGCCGAGCACGAAACTGATCGCCAGCAGGCCGTACAAACGACCGGAGTAATAGCCAAGATCGTAGCGCCCGCCATTGAACACTGCCGCGAGCGCGATATCGCAGACCCAGGCTACCATCGTGACGGCGATCCACACATCGAGGCTGGTGCGGATGCCCTTGCGCCACAGCGCGATCAGCGCCGCCCCGCTGAACAGCCATGCGCTGCCGAGGACATAAAACGCAGCCGGGCCCATCTGGTTTCCGACCATCATTGGCGGCAGATAGTCTTGGCCCGCGGTTGCCACCACGGTCAACGCCACTAGCAGGACGGCAACGAACGCGCTGGCGCCCACCATGACGCCGAACGGATCGGCGATGGTCTTGCCGGAATACCCGTCGAGCAACGCATAGGCGATGACGAACAGGGGCATGCCGGCGTGCCAGAACGTGTAGAGCCAGGCGGTCGTTTGGGCGCCGCCTCCGATGATGCCGTGTGGCGCGAAGACGCCGGGAAACGACATCACATAGGGAACCGCGATGCCCGCGCCGAAAAAGTATCCGGCGCACAGGGCGAGCAGCGACAGCGAGCGCAGCCGCACGAATTGACCGACGAGAATGACGGCGGTGACCAGGCTTATGACGATCAGCGCCGAAACATATGCCGGGATGAATGCCGGCACCTCGACCAGCTTCGCTTTGGCGTAGGGAAGGGCGAGAACGAGAAGCGCCACCGAGATGGCTGCCACGCTCCAAGCAACGCGCCGCTCCTGCGCGGTGGCGCCGGTCGTGGCGAGGAACGAGATATCGGCACCGACGTTAGCGGCGGCAGCCGGCCGCCCGCCAGCCGGGAAAGCGGTCGCCACGGAAACGTCGGAGCTCGTCATCGGCAGCCTCGCCAAGGTGCCACCGAAATTTACCCGATATGTCGCTCGAGTTGGTTAACCGGTCTCGGCACTGGCGGGTCTGGCAGGGCCCTGGTGCGGACGGCCAGCTTGGGCCGCCGACAAGCGATTCCATGGCCCTATCGCTGGGTTTTACGGCCGGTCGGGAGGTGCCGCGATAGAGACAATGTGACGAGAATCGGCAATCGCGGGTTAAGGCGAACGTGCGAAAGTGCGCCGACACGGAGCTGTACGTGACGATGCGCAAGCCGCTTCATCAGGTCGGTCCGCCGAGGGCGCTGTGCTTCATCGTCGACGATGAACCGGCCGTCGGCCGGTTCATCGCGCTCGCCTTGCGCAACTTCGGCGAGGTCGACGTCGAGCAATTCCTTGACGTGCCATCGATGGACGTGGCGCTGAGCGAGCGTGTCCCCGATCTGATCTTTCTCGACGTTTCGCTCGGTGACTCCGATGCCATCGAGGCGATCCGCCACCTTTCGGCGGTGAACTACGACGGCGTCATCCAACTGATCAGCGGCAGCGATGCACCTCTGCTGGAAAACGTTCGCTTGATCGGCGATCGGCGCGGGTTACGGATGAGACCGGCGCTGACAAAGCCGTTCCGCGTCGGTGCGATCAAAACGATCCTCGAAGAGGAGAAGCTTCTCTTCGGCAGAACCCAAGTCACCGCGCCCGCCGGCGCCAGCGTCGATTCCAGCGACAGCCCGCGCTTGCCCGATATTGACCTGCGCGAGGCGCTCGAACGCAACTGGCTGGAGTTGTGGTACCAGCCGAAGCTCGATCTCCATCGCGCGAGCCTCGCCGGTGCCGAGGGCCTTGCCCGGGTGCGCCATCCCGAGCACGGCGTGGTGCCGCCGGCGGCGTTTCTTCCCGGAGCCAGCAGCGCCGATCTGATCGAGCTTGCCGAGCATGGGCTGCGCACGGTGCTCCACGACGCCGGCGAGTTCGCCGATGCCGGCCGCCCCATGCGGCTTGCCATCAACGTGCCGGTCGAGGCGCTGCTCACGCTGCCGATCGCGGCGATCGTGCGCGACGCCCGCCCGCGCGGCGGTGCCTGGCCGGGCATAATCCTCGAGGTCACCGAAGACCAGATCATCCGCGACATTCCCGCCGCGCATGAAATCGCGACCCAGCTCCGCATCCACCACATCGCGCTTGCCCTCGACGATTTCGGCAACGGCTATTCGTCGCTGGCCCGGCTCAGGGAACTGCCGTTCGCCGAGCTGAAGCTCGACCGCAGCTTCGTCGACCGTTGCAGTGTGGACCCGACCAACGCCGCGTTGTGCCGCACCGCGGCCGAGTTGGCGCACCGCTTCGACAGCGTGGCGGTGGCGGAAGGCATCGAGACGAAGGAGGATCTCGCCACCATCCAAAGCGCCGGCTGCGACATCGGCCAGGGCTTCCTTTTTTCCCAAGCCATACCCAAGGAGATACTGCTTGCCCGGCTTGCCGGGCGCGACCGCGATAGTTTCGCCGCCGCCATCCGACCTCCCCGGGGGTTGCAAGCCTCGGCGTGAATCCTCGCCTTCGTCGCCTCGCGGAAAGGTGACTGTGGTACGGGTGGGACGCACCCTATAACGCCGCAAAGCGTTGGCCACGGAAGCGTTCGCAAGCCATGCCCATCAACGTCACTTACGGCGGCGCTGTTCTCGCCGGGCTTGTTTCGTTTCTGTCGCCGTGCGTCCTGCCGCTGGTGCCGCCCTATCTCTGCTACATGGCCGGCGTCAGCCTCGCCCAGTTGACCAGTGCCGGCCACGCCGGCCTTCGCCGCCACGTCATGAGCTCGGCGCTCGGCTTCGTTCTCGGCTTCTCGACCATTTTTGTCGCCCTCGGCGCCGCCGCCTCCGCCCTCGGCCAGTTGGTGCGCACCCACCTCGACGTGCTTTCGGTCGTCGGCGGCATCGTCATCATCGCCATGGGGCTGCACTTCCTTGGCGTCCTCCGCCTCGGATTCCTCGACCGCGAGGCGCGCATCGAGGTGCGCCACCAGCCGGCCGGCCCGATCGGCTCCTACGTTCTCGGCCTTGCCTTCGCCTTCGGCTGGACGCCTTGCATCGGCCCGGTGCTGGCGGCGATCCTGGCGGTCGCCGGCCGCCAGGCGACGGTCGGCCACGGGGCGCTGCTGCTTGCCGCCTACTGCCTCGGCCTCGGCATACCGTTCCTGATCGCCGGCCTGTTCGCCGGGCCGTTCATCGGTTTGATGGCGCATTTCCGCACCTACCTCGGCGCGGTGGAGAAGACCATGGGCGGCCTTCTGGTGGTAACCGGCGTGCTCTTCCTCACCGGCGAGATGTCGGCGATCTCCTATTGGCTGCTGGAGGCCTTTCCCGGCCTCGCCCGCATCGGGTGAGGCGCCGAATCGGTCGCGTTTCGGGCATGATGGGCAGGACCTGTGCCATGTTTCGGCCATGGACCGATGGGAATGGCGCCGCGACCGCCCGTTGAGAGGGGGCAATGATGCCTCGACGATCCTGCCTTGCCGTCATCCTTGCCGCCGGCGAGGGCACCCGCATGCGTTCGGCGCTGCCGAAAGCCATGCACAAGCTCGCCGGCCTGCCCCTGCTCGGCCACGTGCTTGCGGCCGCTGCGGCGGCCGGCGCCGACGAACGCGCCGTGGTGATCGGGCCCGACGGCGGGGCGCTGCGCGATTTCCTGGCCAAATTCGCGCCCGACGCCAGCGTTCACGAGCAGGGCGAGCGCCGCGGCACCGCCGATGCCGTGCTCGCCGCCCGCAAGGCCTTCGCCGGGCCGGCCGACGACGTCATCGTCCTCTACGCCGACACCCCGCTGATCACTGCCGCCACGTTGCGGCGGGTGCGCCGGGCGCTCGCCAATGGCGCCGAGGTGGTGGCGCTCGCCTTCCGGCCGGCCGATCCCGCCGGCTACGGCCGCATGATCGTCGACCGGCGGCAGCTCCTCGCAATCCGCGAAGACAAGGACGCGAGCGCCGCCGAGAAGAAGATCGGCCTGTGCAACGCGGGTCTGATGGCCTTCCGCGGGGCCGCGCTCATGCCGACCCTCAGGAAGATCGGCAATGCCAACGCCAAGGGCGAGTTCTACCTGACCGACGCGGTGGCGATCGCCAACCGCGCCCGCCGCAAGGTGGTCGCCATCGAGGCCGACGCCGACGAAGTCGCCGGCGTCAATTCGCGCCACCAGCTCGCTCACGTCGAAGGCCTCTTCCAGCGCCGCGCCCGCGAAGCGGCGATGGCCGCCGGGGCGACCCTCATCGCCCCATCGACGGTGTGGTTCAGCCACGACACCCGCCTCGGCCGTGACGTCACCATCGAACCCAGCGTGTTCTTCGGGCCGGGCGTGACGGTGGCCGACAACGTCACCATCCGCGCTTTCTGCCACATCGCGGGCGCCACCATCGCCGGCGGGGCGAGCATCGGCCCCTTCGCCCGCATCCGGCCGACCACCCGCGTCGGCCGCAACGTCCACATCGGCGATTTCGTCGAGGTCAAGAACGCCGCCATCGCCGACGGCGCCAAGGCCAACCATCTCGCCTACATCGGCGACGCCCGCATCGGCGCCGCCGCCAACATCGGCGCCGGGACGATCACCGCCAACTACGACGGCTTCGCCAAGCACGTGACCGACATCGGCGCCGACGCCTCGATCGGATCGAACGCGGTGCTGGTGGCGCCGGTGACGGTCGGGGCGGGCGCCTACGTCGCCGCCGGCAGCGTCGTCACCCACGACGTGCCGGCCGACGCGCTGGCGCTCGCCCGCGCTCGCCAGGTTGACAAGCCGCAGTGGGCACGGCGCTATCGCGAGAGCAAGGGCGGCGGACACCGCAAGGCAACGAAGTCGGGCTAGATTGAGCGCCGCCCCGGTTAACGATGAGCGTAAAAGGGACTGCCGCCGGCGGCGGCAAGTGTCGTATTTCATCAGGTCGGGCGATGTGACTTGCGTCCGCTCGGCTTCGGCGCCAGACGAGCGGGCTGGCGGACAGGAGAGCGTGCAACCATGTGCGGGATTGTCGGCATCCTCGGCCAGACGCCGGTAACGCCATTGCTGGTCGATGCGCTCAAGCGGCTGGAATATCGCGGCTACGATTCGGCCGGGGTGGCGACCCTCGAGAACGGCCATCTCACCCGCTGCCGGGCCGAGGGCAAGCTCGACAGGCTCGTCGAGCGGCTCAGCCGTACGCGGCTCTCCGGCCGTTCCGGCATCGGCCACACCCGCTGGGCGACCCACGGCGCCCCCACCGAACGCAACGCCCACCCGCACGCTACCGCGCGGGTGGCGCTGGTCCACAACGGCATCATCGAAAATTTCCGCGAGCTCAAGGCGGAGCTGACGGCGGCCGGCGCGGCCTTCGAGACCGACACCGACACCGAGGTCATCGCCCATCTCATCACCCGGCACCTCGACCAGGGTCTGTCGCCTGCCGAGGCGGCACAGGCGGCGCTCGGCCGCCTGCGCGGCGCCTTCGCCATCGCGGTCATGTTCGAGGGCGAGGACGATCTGATGATCGGCGCCCGCCGCGGCAGCCCGCTCGCCATCGGCTACGGCCACGAGGAAATGTTCCTCGGCTCCGACGCCATTGCGCTCGCCCCCTTCACCGACCGCATCGCCTATCTCGACGACGGCGACTGGGCGATCATCACCCGCGCCGGCGCCACCATCCATGACGCAAGCGGCGCCGTGGTCGAGCGGCCGGTGGTGAGGACCGTTGCCTCCAGCCTGCTCATCGACCGCGGCAATTTCCGCCACTTCATGGCCAAGGAGATCCACGAGCAGCCCGAGGTGGTCGGCCACACCCTTGCTCACTATCTCGACTTCGGCAACGGCCGGTCGGCGCTGCCGGAAGACTTCACCGTCGACTTCACCGCCCTCGACCGGCTGTCGATCACCGCCTGCGGCACGGCCTATTATTCCGGGCTGGTCGCCAAGTACTGGTTCGAGCGCTTCGCCCGCCTGCCAGTCGACATCGATATCGCCTCGGAGTTCCGCTACCGCGAGCAGCCGCTGACGCCGAAGGGGCTGTCGATCGTCGTCTCGCAATCGGGCGAGACCGCCGACACCCTTGCCTCGCTGCGCTATGCCAAGGCCGAACGCCAGCGGATCGCCGCCATCGTCAACGTCCAGGAGTCGACCATCGCCCGCGAGGCGACGTTCGTCCTGCCGACGCTCGCCGGCCCGGAGATCGGCGTCGCCTCGACCAAGGCGTTCACCTGCCAGCTCGCCGTGCTGGCGGC
>CAZSWL010000187.1:0-3937 GCA_964610725.1 uncultured Bauldia sp. | reverse complement strand
CAACCGCGCCTATTTCCCGCGCGCCGACAAGGCGCTCGACGCGGCCGCGGTGCTCGGCGCCTTTCTCGCCCAGTTCTACGACGACAAGCCGCCGCCGCGGCTCATCCTGCTGTCGCACGCCATCGCCGAGCAGGCACTGCTCGGCGAGGCGCTGTCGCAGAAGAGCGGCCGTCACGTCGCGGTAGTGGTGCCGCGTCGCGGCGAGAAGAAGGAGCTGGTCGACCATGCGCTGGCCAACGCGCGCGAGGCGCTCGGCCGCGCGCTGGCGGTCTCGGCCTCGCAGCAGACGCTGCTCGCGGGGCTTGCCGAGCGCTTCGGCCTCGCCGAGCCGCCGCGGCGCATCGAGGTCTACGACAACAGCCACATCATGGGCTCGAACCCGGTGGGGGCGATGATCGTGTCGGGGGCGCAGGGGTTCGTCAAAGCGCAATACCGCAAGTTCAACATCCGCTCCGAAAATCTCACCCCCGGCGACGACTACGCGATGATGCGCGAGGTTCTCGGCCGTCGCTTCGCGCGCCTGATGCGCGAGACCGGTCCGCGCGACGGCGCCCGCGGCAGCGAGGACGGCATCGGGCCGTGGCCTGACCTCGTCCTCGTCGACGGCGGCCGCGGTCAGCTGACGGTGGCCGCCGAGACGCTTGCCGATCTCGGCATTTCCGACCTGCCGCTGATCGGCGTCGCCAAGGGACCCGACCGCGACGCCGGCCGCGAGACCTTCTACGTGGCCGGACGCGAGCCGTTCATGCTGCCGCCGCGCGACCCGGTGCTCTATTTCGTCCAGCGCCTGCGCGACGAGGCGCATCGCTTCGCCATCGGCTCGCACCGGGCGCGGCGCCGCGCCGACATCGTGCGCAACCCGCTCGACGAGATCGCCGGCATCGGGCCGGCGCGCAAACGCGCCCTGTTGCGCCATTTCGGCACCGCCAAGGCGGTCAGTCGCGCCGACGTGGAAGACCTCAGGGCGGTGCCCGGCATCTCCGACGAAACCGCCCGTGCCGTCTATGGCTTCTTCCACGACAGTGGCAATTGAGCGCGCTGGCCGAGACCGCCACGTCGGCGTAGAGTCGGCCGGCGAGCGGCGGATACGAATCACGGCCCCCGGAGAAGGCGCGGCATGGTGAGCGAACACGCACGTGTCAGCCGGTCGCCGGAACAGTCCGCGGCCGAAAGGCTGTTGGCGTTCTCCTTTCCCAACCTGTTGACCTACGGGCGCCTGGCGGCGGTGCCGGTGCTGGTGGCGTGCTTCTACGTCGAGGGCTATGCCGGCCGCTGGCTCAGCCTGATGGTGTTCCTCGCCGCCACCGTCAGCGACTTCCTCGACGGTTACCTGGCGCGCGCGTGGCAGCAGCAGTCGGCGATCGGCCGCATGCTCGACCCGATCGCCGACAAGGTGCTGGTGGCGACCGCCCTGCTGCTGCTGGTCTCCGACCGCACCATCGGCGACTGGTCGCTGCTTGCCGCCATCGTCATCATGGTCCGCGAGATACTGGTGTCGGGCCTGCGCGAATTTCTCGCCGAGGTTCAGGTCAGCGTGCCGGTGAGCCGGCTGGCCAAGTGGAAGACCACGATGCAGCTGGTGGCGATCAGCTTCCTGCTGCTCGGGCCGGCCGGTGACCGGGTGCTGCACTACTATTTCGTCGACCTCGGGCTCGCCACTTACATCGGCCTCCTGCTCCTGTGGATTTCGGCGCTGATCACCATTTATACGGGGTACGACTATTTGCGCGCCGGCCTTCGCCATCTGATGGGAGAAGAAGACACGTGAGGCTCGTCTATTTCGCGTGGGTGCGCGAGCGCATCGGCCGCGGCGAGGAGGAGCTCGACCTGCCCACCTCGGTGACCACCGCCGGCGGCCTGATCGACTGGCTAAAGGAGCGCGGGCCGGAGTACGCCCACGCCCTCGCCGAGCCGGCCGCCGTGCGCCTCGCCGTCGACCGCGTCCATGCCGGCCGCGACGCTCCGATCGCCGGTGCCCGCGAGGTGGCGATCTTTCCGCCGATGACCGGCGGGTAGACACGATGACGCCGACGGTCCGCGTCCAGACCGGCGCCTTCGACATTGCCGCCGAGGTGAAGCGCCTCAGCGCCGGTGCCGGCGCGGTGGTCACCTTCACCGGGGTATGCCGCGACGAAGGCGGCCGCCTCGCCGCCCTCGAACTGGAGCACTATCCCGGCATGGCGGAGGGCGAGATCGCCCGCATCGCCGGCGAGGCCGCCCGGCGCTGGCCGCTCACCGGCGTCACCGTCATCCACCGCCATGGCGTGATCGCCGTCGGCGAGGACATCGTGCTGGTGGTCACCGCCTCGGCCCACCGCGACGCCGCCTTCGCGGCGGCCCGCTTCATCATGGACTTCCTCAAGACCGACGCCCCCTTCTGGAAGAAGGAGCATCCGGCAGGCACCCCGGCCGGCGACTGGGTGGCCGCCAGATCGGACGACGACAAGGCGGCCGGGCGCTGGCGGCGCTGACGCCCTACCCCACGATCTCGACCGCGGAAAACCAGTAGGCGATTTCTTCGGCAGCGGTATCGGCGGCGTCGGAGCCGTGCACCGAGTTCTCGCCGATCGATTTGGCGAACTCCTTGCGGATGGTGCCGGCGTCGGCCTTGGCCGGATCGGTGGCGCCCATCACCTCGCGGTTCCTGGCGATGGCGTTTTCGCCCTCCAGCACCTGCACCACCGTCGGCCCCGACGACATGAACGCGCACAATTCGTCGTAGAACGGCCGGCCGCGGTGGACGGCGTAGAAGCCTTCGGCCTGCTGTCGCGTCATCCACACCCGCTTCTGCGCGATGATCCTGAGCCCGGCCGCCTCGAGCTTGGCGTTGATCGCGCCGGTGAGGTTGCGGCGGGTGGCGTCCGGCTTGATCATCGAAAAGGTGCGCTCGACGGCCATCGTTGCTCCTGTCGGGTGGCGGAAGGTGGCGGGTGTATACCGGCGGGGCCGGCGGGCGACAAGCGCGCCTCTTGCCGTTAGGTCGTCCGCTCAGCGCCGGCGGCGGCGACCAGTTGCAGGACGGTGGCGAGGCTGGTGGCGCCGACGCTGTTGAGCCGGCGCGGATCGATCAACCGGCACACCGCCAGCGCCTGGTCGCGCAGGCAGTGGCCGTCTTCGAGGAGCAAGAGCTCGTCGGCGCCGATGCGCTCGGGGTCCGCCCGCTTGCGGCGGGCGTGGAACGAGCCGACGGGAGCGGCAAGCAGAAAGACATCGTCGAAGGCGGCGAGTTCGACCAGCCGGTCGTTGTCGAGCGGCAGGCTGACGATGATCGCATCGAGGGCGCCGGCGACGAGTTCGCCGACCAGCGTGTCGGTAACCGTCTCGCGCAGGCTGAGCCGCGCGTGCGGATGGGCGGCTGCCACCCGTTCGAGCAGGCGGGGCAGCAGGAAGGGCGCGACCGAGGGAATGACGCCGAGATGGACGGGTGCGGCGAGCGGCGGGCCGCGCGTTTCGGCAAGCGCCTGCAGGTCGCGCACGGCGGCGAGGATTTCGCCGGCCCGCGTCGCCACCTCGGTGCCGAGATCGGTGAGTTCGGCGCCGGTCGACGTGCGCTCGACCAGCACGCCGCCGAGATCCGACTCCAGCTCGCGCAGCTGCATCGACAGCGCCGGCTGGGAGACGCCGGCGGCCTCGGCGGCGCGACCGAAGTGGCCCGCCGCGGCCAGCGCCCGGAAATAGCGGAGCTGCCTGAGGGTGATCATCGCGATAAGAATATCTGATCCCGCCTGCGACACAATATGATTGGATTTTATGGGCGCGCTTTGCCAACCTGTCGGCCAAAGGCGCGCGCCGCCGGGGAGCGGGCGCCGGCATCAACGCCCGACCGAGAGGAGGCAGGAACATGGACGCCAAGGTCGATAAAGCCGGAACGTGCCCGGTGGTGCACGGGGCCACGAACGTCGGAATGCGGTCGAACAGCGACTGGTGGCCGAACCAG
>CAZSWL010000186.1:0-7384 GCA_964610725.1 uncultured Bauldia sp. | reverse complement strand
CCCCATGGCGCCATCTTCCAGTTCACATTGCCGGCCCCTGGTGACACGTTGCACCACACCAGCGATATCTGACCAAAGCTGGCCCGAGAGCAGGCTCGTTCGATGGAATCGTGTTGTCGGGCCGGTGGCAGATTTCACCGTCAGCAGGCAGCACCGCGGGAAGCGGAGGGGCCACCATCGCGGCATTCTCCGCGACGCCATCCTTTGCCGGCAGCCAGACAATGACTCACGAATTGACGCCTCCGCCGCAAGCAGACCATCGTCCGGGCGGTCTGCTGATGCTCGCCTTTCTGGCTGTCGTCGGGGGCGCGGCGACGGGCCTGATCGTCGCGATGTTCAGGCTGACATTGGCGGGCGCGAGTTGGTGGCGCGCCAAGCTGTTCGTCGACGCTCACAGCATCCCGGTCGGGGGGCCGCTGCTGGTGGTTGTCGGATGCGCGGCCGCTGTGATGTGCGCCGCCTGGCTGGTGCGGCGGTTTTCGACCTACGCATCGGGAAGTGGCGTTCCAGAAGTAGCGGCGGCGCTGAGTGGCGTCCTCCCGCCCGCTCCCTTGCGCCGAATATTACTGATCAAATTCGTCGGCGGCATCTTGTCACTCGGTGCCGGAATGGCGTTGGGGCCGGAAGGACCTGGTGTGCAGATGGGGGCGGTAGGCGCTCGGTTGCTGGGGACGACGTTTCGTCGCTCTTGGCCCGACGTCCAGGCTCTTGTGGCAGCAGGTGCGGGCGCCGGCATCGCCGTGGCCTTCAACGCCCCGATTGCCGGAGCGATCTTCGTCCTCGAAGTGTTGATACGAAGGTTTGACGGACGCTTTGCAATAGCGGGCCTTGGCGCCTCGTCCACGGCGATTCTGGTTTCGAGGCTGTTGCTAGGGAACGCACCCGACCTTCACGTCGTTGTTTCAGGACCGATAGCTGCGACCACGGGGCCACTGCCCTATGCGGTCGCGGCGACGTGGCCGCTCTACCTGGCGCTCGGCGCATTGGCGGGCGCTGCGGCAGTCCTCTACAATTGGCTGATACTTCGCGCCTTGACGGTGTCCGACCAACTCGCCAGATGGCCGGTCGAAGCGAAAGCGACGGCGATCGGCGCGATCGTCGGCGCGATCGGCTGGTTCGCGCCGAACCTGATAGGGCCCGGCGATGACATCTCACAGCGTGTCCTGGCAGGCGCGGTCATTGCCAGCGAGATCCCGGTCATTTTCCTGCTGCGGTTTCTTTTGGGCCCAACCTCCTACGCTGCGCGCACGCCAGGCGGATTATTCGCGCCTCTTCTGGTGCTCGGCGCCTTGATCGGTTTTCTATCTGGCAGTGTGTGCCAAGACCTATTTCCGACGCTCGCGATCGAGCCGGAGGCTTTTGCCGTGGTCGGCATGGCCGCGTTCTTTACGGGCGTCGTTCGCGCGCCGGTGACAGGGATCGTGCTGGTGATCGAAATGACCGCCGCCTTTACGACTCTGTTACCGATGCTCGTCGCATGTTTCACGGCGATGCTCGTCGCCAATCTGATGAACAATCCTCCGATCTATGTTTCGCTGCGCGAGCGGCTCACCGACGAGCTCCAATCGAAGGTGAAAGGGAGTCGTTAGCTCGATCCTGGAGTGCTGGTGGCGGCTGGATTTGGCGGAAACGGGGAAACGGCGCGCAATTCATGAAAGAGACGTCGGCGGGGGAGGCATAGACCTCACATCGACTTCGGGCCTGAAGCGCCGAATGGCGGTGCCAGGGCGGCCCCGAAGACGGAAAAGAGAGGTGCACTATGCAGAAGCAATCAAACGCGCAGCCGTGGATCGACATCACCAACCTGATCTTCGGGGCGATCTTGTTCCTCGCACCGTGGATGGTCGGTCCGGGGGCAGCTGCAGCGGAGTGGAACGCCTGGATCGTGGGCGGCCTTGTCGTCCTCATCGCGGGCGGCGCGCTGACCACGTTCTCGGTGTGGGAAGAGTGGAGCAACCTGGCGCTCGCAGCGTGGGCCGCAATTTCGCCGTGGCTGTTCGGCTTCCAGGCGAATGCCGGCGCGATGTGGACGCACGTGATCGTGGGTGGCGTCGTGTTTACGCTGGCGGGCGTTCAGTTGTGGCTCGTCAGCCGGGCCGGACGTGGGGTTATGGCCTAGCTAACGGCCTGAAGGGCGATGCAATCCGATGAAGTGGGGCCCGTGGCCTCAGCCCGACAGGCTGAGGCCATCCGCCCGGGAGAGGGTCATCTGGCGTGGAGCGAGCCGTCAAAGATCTCGCTTGGAAAGTCACCGTGGTGACTGCCTGTCATGAATAACCAAGCATGCGGATAACCGGAGATGGAGGTAATGATGGGGATCATCGACACGGTTCTCAAGGCGAACGAGGAATACGCTCGCACATACGATGGAACGTTAGCGGGTCATCCGCAACCCAAAGTCGCGATTGTGACCTGCATGGATCCGCGGCTCTCGGACCTGGAAGCGATCCTCGGTCTGAAGAATCAGGATATGGACGTGATTCGCACCGGCGGCCCGGCCGTCACGGACGACGTCCTGAGCGAGCTTGTCGTCTCCACCAGAGTTCTAGGCTCGAAGGAGATTCTGCTCCTCAACCACACGGGCTGCGGGTTCACGACATTCACAGATGAGGAGTTGAACGCGAAGCTAAGCGTGATGACCGGAGACGCAACGCCGGCTCCCATGAGGTTCTTCTCGTTCAGCGATCCGGAGGAGCACACCATGCAGCAAATCGCCAAGGTCAAAGCGCATCCGTGGATCGCGAAGGACGTTCCCGTGCGCGGCTTCATCTTCGACGTCCACAGCGGTCGTTTGCGGGAAGTGATTGTTGACGAGCTTGAGAATGTCTCTTCCTAGGTTTGCTTGCGCCGGCCGTGCTCGGACGTTCAACGGGCGAGTCGGGTCGAGGCAGAAGGTGGTAAGAATCTTCGCCGCCAAGGTGACGTCCACGCCCGTGAGCGTTCGGCGTGGAACGAATGGATGAGGAACCTCGCTCCGGCAGACGTTTGTCAGGTATTGGCGCGGCCCGGGTTGCCGATCGACACGGTGCGGCTGGCTCGATTCCTGCTGGGTAAACTTTTGATTCGCCGAACTCTCCAAGGCACGCTCACCGGGCGGATTGTCGAGACCGAAGCATATCCGGTTGGGGATCCAGCCGGACACGCTCACGCAGGCAGGACGCCGCGGAATGGCGCGCTCTTTCTGTCGCGCGGGCACGCCTATGTATATTTGGCGTATGGCACGTCCTACCTGCTTAATGTTTCCAGCGAGATTGTCGGGGTCGGGGCTGGCGTCCTCATCAGGGCCCTCGAGCCGGTGGAAGGCGTGTCTGTAATGCAGCGCAATCGCGGCCTTCGGAAGGTGCGTGAGCTGATGCGAGGACCGGGTCGTCTCACGGCTGCACTCGATATTGATCATCATCTGGATGGCATTGATCTCTGCCGGAAGGGATCGTTGTGCCTCGCGCGGGACGGCGCTGTCGTTCCTGAAATCGGAGTCAGCCCGCGGATCGGCCTTTCGCGCGCAGCCAGGCAACCGCTGCGCTTCTACGTTCGCGGCAGCCCGTTTGTGAGCGGTCCGAAAACACTGAACCGCTAGCCAGCCACGCGGCGTGGGCCTCGGAGCCTGTAGCCGTTCCTGCCCAACGCGCCGAGGTCGCCTCTTTTGGGTTGCCAACCGTCAGAATTGGGGTCGCCCCGCGACAGCTCTTGAGATTTGCCGGAGAATGTTGGAACCGGGTTTCTCTCCCTCCGCCAGGCAGTCTGTGGAAAGCGGCGGTTCGCTTGGCTTGAACGTATTGGCGTCGATGTTTCCGGGACCTATGGCTGGCTCGTCATTCCTGAGAGTCGTCTCAGAACGAGGGACTGCGACCCTTCGTCCAGATTTTCTCGCGCGTGGGACCGCGCGGTTCGCTCGACCACCACGCATCCGTCTCGCGGAGCTCGTTACCGCCAAGCCACCTCGTGATTTCTCAAGCCGAACCAGCCGGGCGAGCGGTCACTCGCACCAGACGATCTTGCCGGCCCGCAACCAGAAATGGGGCCGGCAGCCCATGCGGCGCCACACCGAAGGGTTGAGACTCACGCGGCCTCTCCAATCCCCCGCGACATCCCAGCGCGGCTCGACGGTCGGCAGCACAATCAGTTCCAGTGGATCGCCGCAACCGCAAGGGCAGCGTATGCCGACGCACCAATCCTCGTCCTCGTCGCGGACAAGCACGAGATCGTACCGCGGCAGCCCATCTCCTTTGATGATGCGCAGCTTGCGACGCGGGGAGAGCCAGCGGCCCGCCTCAACCGAGGCTACCGGCCGTGCGACGCGCCGTCATCGACGCCATCATGCCGAAGCCACCGCCAGAACGATGTCCCCGTTGCCGCATCAGATTGCGGCTACGTCGTGAGATAAAAGTGCCAAAGTAGTGCTAGTGTAGACAGCCGCGACGAAAGGGGTATTGAACGACGGCCGATTGCCGTTTTAGAACGGTTTGGCCGAGTGTAGGGGTCGCGGCGTTCGGAAGTATACTGTACGGTTTTCCCCTGTTCAAAGGGCTGGCAGCTGCGACGAGGCCGCCCACGCGACAGACCCGATGCGTGCGCCTGAAGGCGCGAATGGAGCGACCATGGCGCTTTCCTCGGCCGGCGAAGCGGCTCTCGAGCGGTCCGACGAGGGAAGCGCGATGCGCCTTCGTCCGCTTGGTTTCTGGGGCATCAGCAATGCGGCCTTGCTGGAACCAGAGATCGACGCCTTGGTCGCCGGCTCGCCGAAGCGGGCTGTCATCGATCTGTCCCGCCTTGATCACCTCGATACTTCCGGGGCCTGGTTGCTGTTCCGTCTTGCCAAGGGGCTGATCGGCGCGGGCGCGTTAGTCAAATGGGCGGGAGTCTCGGCCAACGCCAAACGGCTACTCGAAACGATCGGTGCAGATGCCGGGCAGGCGGAACCTGAAGCTGAGACGAAGCACTCGATAGTCGATGTTCTGCTCGGCCCGCTCGGCCGCCACGTCGTCGATATCGGCGCCGACCTCAGCCGTGGGCTCGGCGTCTTCGGAAGCATCATCTATAGCCTTTGCGTCGCCGCCACCCGTCCGTCACGGCTCCGCTTCTCGTCGATCGTCCACCACCTGGATCGCAGCGGCCTGCGGGCGGTGCCGATCGTGTTTCTGATGTCGTTCCTGATAGGGGGCATCATCGCGCAGCAAGCTGCCTTTCAGCTGCGCACCTATGGCGCGACGCTCTACGTGGTTGACCTGGTCGGCGTCCTGGCGCTCCGCGAAATCGGCGTTCTTCTCACCGCCATCATGATCGCCGGGCGGTCCGGCAGTGCCTACACCGCCGAGATCGGGTCCATGAAGATGCGCGAGGAAATCGACGCCTTAAAAGTGATCGGCCTCGACCCCGTCGAAATTTTGATCGTGCCGCGGCTCGTTGCCCTGATCGTGGCCCTGCCTTTGTTGACGATTGTGTCCGACATCGCTGCGCTGATGGGCGGCGCCATGACATCATTGCTCTATGTCGACATGCCGATCGCGACCTTCATCAGCAGGCTGCGGGACGCCGTCGTGCTCAGTACGTTCATGGTCGGGATCATCAAGGCACCTTTCATGGCACTGATTACCGGGATCGTCGCCGCGATCGAGGGGATCAAGGTCGAAGGCAGCGCAGAGTCGCTCGGCCGTCACACCACGGCTTCGGTGGTGAAGGCGATCTTCATGGTGATCGTCGCCGACGGCATCTTCGCCGTGATCTTCGCTTCACTCGGATATTGAGCATGAAGCCGAACCTACCGAAGCACTCCACACGCCAGAGCGAAACAGCCATCCAATTGCGGGGGCTCATTTCCGCCTTCGCGGATCGCGTGATCCTCAAGGATCTCGACCTGGACGTTAAGCGGGGCGAGATCATCGGGATCGTCGGCGCATCCGGAACCGGCAAGTCGGTCCTCTTGCGCACGATCCTCGGGCTTCTGCCCAAGCAAGCGGGAACCATCGAGATCCTTGGCGACGACTATGGCGACGCGTCGGAGCGGGTCCGTGATGTCATCGACGAGCGGCTCGGCGTCCTGTTCCAGCAGGGTGCGCTCTTCTCGTCGCTTACTGTGCTGAAGAACGTGCAACTGCCGATGCGCGAGCATCTGAATCTGTCGCCGCGATTGATGGATGAGCTGGCCCGGCTGAAGCTCAAGCTGGTCGGGCTCCCGCCGGATGCGGCGAACCAGTTTCCCGCCGAGCTTTCCGGCGGCATGATCAAGCGCGCCAGCCTCGCCCGCGCCCTCTCTCTCGACCCCGAAATCGTTTTCCTCGACGAGCCGACCTCGGGTCTCGATCCGATAAGCGCTGGTGAGTTCGACAAGCTGATCGCAACCCTTCGGGACACTTTGGACCTCACAGTCTTCATGGTAACCCATGACCTCGACAGCCTGACTTCAGTCTGCGACCGGATAGCGGTCTTGGCTGACAAGCATGTTCTGGTTGTCGGGAGCCTCCAAGACATGCTTGCATGCGATCATCCTTGGGTTCGGTCCTACTTTCACGGCGACCGCGCGCGCCAGCTAAAGGTTCATGGGTAAGAGCATGGAAACCCACGCCAACCACGCCGCAATCGGTGCGTTTACCCTGGTCGTCCTGTCGCTCGCTTTTGGCTTCATCTTCTGGATCAAGCACTATGACGAGGGCAGCCAGCGCGTACCGTTCGAGATGCAGTTCTCCGGCACCGTGAGCGGGCTTACGCCCGGGGCCGAGATCTATTTCAACGGCATCAAAGTCGGCAACGTCTCCGACATCAGTTTCTCGTCCAGCGATCCCAATATCATCAGGGTCCGGAGTTCGATCAAGAAGAGTACGCCGATCAAGGCAGACTCGCATGCCCGCATCAGCACCAATCTTCTGACCGGCGTCGCCTATGTCGAGATCCTCGGCGGGAGCGCCAATCTCCACGATCTGCTCGCCGCCAATCCACCCGCCACGCTGATCGGCGAGCCGCCATCCGACTTGTTGCCGGCGCTCGGCCGTGTCGCGGGCAAACTCGACGCTACCGTCGACCGGCTGAACAGCTTCCTCGACGACGTGCAACCGTCAGCAGAGCGCACCGTCAGCAATGTCGAGACGTTCACCAGCGCGCTCGCCGCGAATTCCGATGGGCTCAAGGACCTTCTTGCCAACGTGTCGGATCTGTCGAGCAACATCAAGGGCGTGTCGACGCGCCTCAATTCGATTGCCGACGCGGTTGATCCTGCCAAAGTCAAGTCGACCGTGGACAACGCCAATAGAGTCATGAGTGATGCGGCCAAGTTTTCCTCCCGCAGCTTCGATGACCTTTCCGGTGCTATCGTGGACTTTCGTCGTGCGGTCAACGAGTTCCAGCGAGTCGCCCAGGAACTGGAGAAGCGTCCAAACGCCTTGATCTTCGG
>CAZSWL010000185.1:0-13660 GCA_964610725.1 uncultured Bauldia sp. | reverse complement strand
GCGGTGGCGGGCGGGACGAAGGCGCGGATTATAGGGATGCCGGGTGCGGCGGCAAGCAGCCTTACCGCGGGTCTCAGGCGATGATGTCGGGGAACAGGCGGTCCTCAAGAACCGCGATGCGGTCCTTGAGCGCCAGCTTGCGCTTCTTCAGCCTTTGGAGGCCCATGGTGTCGGAGACGGGGGAGGCGGCCATGGCGGCGATCGCCGCGTCGAGATCGCGATGCTCCTGGCGCAGCTCGGCGAGCTCGCGCCGGACTTCGCGCTCTTCCTCCTCGCTCCGCCGCCGGGTTTCGTCGGAAGCCATGCCGCTACTTGCCCGCGAAGACTCCTCATCTCGCGACACCGCCACAAGAATACCACGCAACCGGGCTATGACCTAAAGCTGCATTGGGCACCATGCGCGTCGCCCGCGCACTCCGGGAATCGCGGTGGAAAAACGGCCTGGGTGCAGTGCACAATCAAGCGCTCCGGTTCGACAGAGCCACATGCGTGTGGCAGACTGAGAGCCGTCGATAGCGGACATGGAGGCCTTCGCTAATGACCGTGGAAACGCATCTTGCTGAACTGGAGCGTCGCCATCAGGCTCTCGAAAAGGAACTCGAAGTCGCCCTGGCCCACCCGGGCACCGACCAGCTTGAGCTGACCGAACTCAAGCGGCGCAAGTTGCAGTTGAAGGACGAGATCGCGCGGTTGCGGCAAGGCGCGGTTCACTGACCGGTCCGAGCATCCCCGATACCGAAGCGCCGCAGGTAGCCTGCGGCGCTTGCGTTTTTGCAGCGGCGCGGCATGCGTCGCCGCTACAACAGCGCTTCGCCCACCAGATAGAGCCCGATCAGAAAGACCAGAGCGTAGACCAGCTGGTAGAAAGCCTCGGTATCGAACTTCTTGACCAGCCAGACGCCCAGGAACGTCGACGGGATCGCAACCGGCACAAGGATCGCCGAGGACACCAGGTTGGTGGTATCGAACTGTCCGAGAAGGAAATAGGGGCCGACCTTGGCTGCGTTGATGACGGCGAACAGGAGTACCGACGTGCCGACGAATACGCGCGGATCGAGCCTCAGCGGGACGGCGTACATCTGATAGGGCGGCCCGCCGGCGTGGCTGACGAAGGAGGTGAAGCCGCACACAAGTCCCCAGAACGAGCCCTTGACGACGCTGGCGGCGTGAACGTCTCGGCGCGTACGAGCGCGGAGCCAATGGTTGAGAGCGAACAGCATGGAGACGACGCCGACGATCAGGCGAATCTCCTGCTCGCTTACCTGGGCGGCGGTCATCCACCCGATGGCAACGCCGATCATGGCACCGGGCAGCATGATCGCCAGCGTAACGATGTCGAAGACGCCCCAATAGGAAATGACCGCCACGATGTCGGTCAGCACCAGGATCGGTAACGCGATCGCGGCCGCCTGAACCGGCGAAATGACCAGCGCCATGATCGGCACGACCAGAAGGCCGAGGGCGTTGAAACCGCCCTTGGCGAGGCCGAGGACGATCATCGCCGGAATGGCGGCGGCGTAGAACAGGGGGTCGCTTGTCATGTGCGGGTGGAAAGTGGACGGGCGGGCGCCGGTGGCCGAGCAACGCGGTGCGCGAGCATAGGGCGGGGGCGGCTGCGCAACAACCGGTCGATGGACACCCCGGCGGCCTTTGGCTAACCCTGTGCACTCGCCGCAAGGCGCTGGCGGAGGCCCGACATGCTGCTCGAAAACAAGGTCGCCATCGTTACCGGAGGGGCGCGCGGGATCGGTCTTGCCATTGCCCGGCGCTTCCTCGGCGAGGGTGCGCGGGTGGTGATCGCCGACATCGACGACGAGGTCGGGTCGCAGGCCGTGACGGACCTCGGTCAATACGGAGCGGTGCGCTTCGTCGAATGCGACGTCGGCGAGCGGCTCGACGTGCGCAATCTGATCACGGCGACCGACGAAGCCTTCGGCGGCATCGACGTCCTGGTCAACAACGCCGGCATCCTCCATGCCGCCGACTTTCTCGAAATCGAGGAAGCCGACTTCGACCGGGTCATCCGCATCAACCTCAAGGGTACGTTCTTGTGCGGACAGGCGGTCGCCCGCCACATGGTCGAGCGCATCCGGAGCGGCGGTCGACCCGGCGCCATCGTCAACCTGTCGTCGGTCAACGCCGTCTTCGCGATCGCCAATCAGGTGCCCTATTCGGTGTCGAAGGGGGGCATCAATCAGTTGACCAAGGTCATGGCGCTGGCGCTCGCTGCGCATGGCATCCGGGTCAATGCCATCGGGCCCGGTTCGATCATGACCGAAATGCTGGAAACGATGCTGAACGAGGACGATGCGGCACGGCGGCGGATCCTGTCGCGCACGCCGCTCGGGCGCATCGGCGAACCCGGCGAGATCGCCGCGATCGCGGCGTTCCTGGCCTCCGACGAGGCGAGCTACATCACCGGCCAGACCATATACGCCGACGGCGGCCGCCTGGCGCTCAACTACACCGTGGCGGTGAAGGACTAGAGCCTTCGGTCAGTCCCCGTCTGACTGGTCGTCGGCCGGCTCGGCGCCTTTCAGCGATTTCAGCTTGGCGAAGACGGCGCTGGCCTCGGCGTCGGCCTCTTGTTCGGCACTGCGCGGCCCGTGCCCGGCCGCGGCCACGGCGGCAGCGGCGGCGGTCGTCGTCTGCGAGGCGGGCAACAGCGTGGCGCTCTCGCTCTCGGGGGCCTCTTCCTCCGCGGCCGTCGTCCTGGCCGCCTTGTCGACCTCGAAATCGAGGTCGATCTGCGTGCACAGACCGAGAGTCACCGGGTCCATCGGCTGGAGGTTGTTGGCGTTCCAGTGGGTGCGGTTGCGGATCGATTCAATGGTCGGCTTGGTGGTGCCGACCAGCCGCATGATCTGAGTGTCCTTGAGTTCGGGATGATTGCGCAGCAGCCACAGGATTGCGTTCGGCCGGTCCTGGCGGCGGGACACCGGCGTGTATCGCGGGCCCTTGCGCTTGGCCACCGGCGCCCGCACCTTGGGCTCGGCGAGGCCAAGATGGCGCTTGGGATCCACCTCGGCCTCGGCGATCTCCTCGCGGGTGAGCTGGCCGGTGAGGATCGGGTCGAGCCCCTTGATCGTCTGGGCGGACTCGCCGTCGGCGATCGCCTGCACCTCGAGCGGGTGCAGCTTGCAGAACTCAGCGATCTGGGTGAACGACAGGGCGGTGTTGTCGACCAACCAAACCGCGGTCGCCTTGGGCATCAGGGGGGTGCTGGTTGTCATAGCCTTCTTCCGGTGGCCCGCCGGAGCAACGCCGACCGGCCTGTTCCTCGCGTACAATTGAGGGGATGGCGGATATATAGGACGTGGCGCGGGGCGAGGCAAACGATGGCGGCCCGGTTCAGTCGCGAACCGTCAAGACGATCTTGCCGATGTGCTGGGACGATTCCATGCGGCGGTGGGCGCTGGCCGCATCGGCAAGCGGGAAGGTCGAATCGATCACCGGCGCGACCGTGCCGGCCGCGAACATCGGGAAGACGTTGGCACGTACCGCCGCGGCCACCGCCGCCTTGAACGCCACCGGGCGCGGGCGCAGCGTCGAGCCGGTGTGGGTCAGCCGTTTGGCCATCAGCAGCATGAGATTGGCCTCGGCGCGGCCGCCGCGCTGGATGGCAACCTGGATGATGCGGCCCTCCTCGGCGGCAGCGGCGTAGTTGCGCACGACGTAATCGCCGCCGACGATGTCGAGGACCACGTCGGCGCCACGTCCGTCGGTCGCCGTTAGCACGCCCCTCACGAAATCCTCGTTGCGATAGTTGATCGCGACTTCAGCGCCGAGCTTCAGGCACGCGGCGCATTTGTCGTCGCTGCCGGCGGTGGCGACGACGCGGGCGCCCAGCGCGCAGGCAAGCTGGATGGCGGTGGTGCCGATGCCGGAGGTGCCGCCGTGGATGAGGACGGTCTCGCCGGCGGCCAGGCGACCGCGGTCGACGAGGTTGGGCCAGACGGTGAAGAAGGCCTCCGGAATCGCCGCCGCCTCGACAATGGAGAAGCGATCGGGGACGGGGAGCGCGATCGTTTCGTGAGCGGGGCAATACTCCGCATAGCCGCCGCCGCTGACCAGCGCCATCACGCGCGCGCCGGGACTGAAGCGGGTGACGTCCTCGCCGACGGCGGCAACCTCGCCGGCGACCTCGAGGCCGGGGATATCGGTGACGCCGGCGGGCGGCGGATACCTGCCGGCCCGCTGCATGAGGTCGGCGCGGTTGACGCCGGCAGCGCCGACACGAATGAGAATCTCGTCGGCGGCGAGCGCCGGCAGCGGGCGTCGCTCGGCGACCAGTACCTCTGGCCCGCCGGGCGCGCTGATTGCGATCGCGGTCATCGCGTCGGGCAGTGAGGACATCGGCATTTGCCCCATTGGCGTCGGGCGCGAAGCGCGCGGCGCAATAGTGTCGTCAAGGAGCAATATTTCAAGACCATGACGACTGGCGGCAGCGACGCGGGCGCTGACAAGCGTGGCCGCGTCGTCTAGCTTCGCGCAAAACCAGGGAGGAGGGGCCATGGCGATATTCGACGAGGACATTCCGAAGAAGAAGACGGTTCACGAGGTCGGTGAGGACCTGGCGACGTTGTCGCTCGAGGAACTCGCCGAACGGATCGCCATTCTGAAGGCCGAAATCGCCCGGCTCGAGGCGGCGGCCAACGCCAAGCGGGCGAGTGCCAGCGCCGCGCAAACCTTTTTCAAACGTTGAGAAGCTTCGCCCCGCAGGACGGTCAGGGTGTCGGCCAGCTTGTTCGCGTCGATGCGGGTCGCGTTAACCATATTTTAAGCTTTACGAGGCTTAACTCAGAGCCGTCCAGTCATCTGGATTCGAGTGGCTCCTGTCCACTCTGTTTGACGCCTAAAGACTTCAGAAGAGCCGCTTCGTGCGGCTCTCTTTTTTTCTGGTTCACCGGCCTGGCCCGGGGCTTGCGGCGGTCAGCGGCAAGTGGTCCCATAACGGGACGAGTGCCAGGAGTCCGGGTCCGCCGTGAGTGACGAGCGATCATCTTTGCCGCTGGGCGATGAGCCGGTCGTGTTCGGCCGCCGGCTTGCCGGTTCGCACGCGTTCAAGGCCATGTTTCGCGAGGGCATGACGCTGGTCGAGGAGACGGCCGCCTATCTCGACGGCGACGGGCGCCGGGACTCGCGACGGCTGGCGCGGGCGGGCTCGCTGTCCTATGCCACCGAGTCGATGCGGCTGACCACCCGGCTGATGCAGCTCGCCTCGTGGCTGCTGCTGCAGAGGGCGGTCAACGAAGGCGACATCAGCCTCGACCAGGCCGATCACGAGCGTGCCAAGGTGAAGCTCGGCGGGGTGTCGTCGGTGACTGAAGGTCCGAGCTGGGACAGCCTGCCGGCGCGACTGCAGGACCTGATCGCGCGTTCGCTCAGCCTGCAGGAGCGCATCAGGCGGCTCGACGGCGCCCTCAAGGCGCCGCCGGCGAGCGGCGACAATCCGGTGGCGCGTGAACTCCGCCGTATCGCCGCCGCCTTCACCAATCCGCGTTGAGGGAAGCGGCGCGGGCTCAGTCGCCGCCCATCAGGCCCTTGTAGCGATTCTTGAAGCGCGACACGCGCCCGCCGCGGTCGACCAGGTGCTGGCCGCCGCCGGTCCAGGCCGGGTGCGTCTTGGGGTCGATGTCGAGACGGAGCGTGGCGCCCGCCTCGCCGTAGGTCGAGCGGGTGATGTATTCGGTGCCGTCGGTCATCACCACCTTGATGTCGTGGTAGTCGGGATGAATGTCCTTCTTCATGACGTCACCTCGGGGAACCGTGGCGTCGGCTCGCGGCCGGCGCGTTCGCGGGCAGCGGTATAGCCGAGGCGCCGGCGGCGAACAAGCGGCGCGCGGCCAAAAGACCTTGAGCGGGATTGGGAAACTGTCTAACGTCGCTTGACCAATTGGTCAGGAAATCTCGCCGCTTCCCCGTTTCCGTCCCAGCGAGGCGTCACCGGCCGGAAGCTCATTCCGACCGACCGCAGGGCCATGGCCAGACCGTCCGACAACATCAGGATCAACGGCTCCCGGTTGTGGGCAACGATCCACGAGATGGCCAAGATCGGGCCGGGCGTGCGCGGCGGCAACAACCGACAGACGCTCACCGACGCCGACCGCGACGGAAGGCTGCTGTTCCAGAAATGGTGCGAGGAGGCCGGACTGACGGTCAAGGTGGACCAGATGGGCACCATGTTCGCCCGCCGTGCGGGCGTCGACGACAGCCTGCCGCCGGTGGTGGTCGGCAGCCACCTCGATACCCAGCCGACCGGCGGCCGCTATGACGGTGTGCTCGGCGTGCTCGGCGGGCTCGAGATGGTTCGCACCCTCAATGACCTCGGCATCAGGACTCGCCATCCGATCGAGGTGGTCAACTGGACCAACGAGGAGGGCACCCGCTTCGCGCCGGCGATGCTCGCCTCCGGCGTGTTCGCCGGCGTCCACGAGCTCGACTGGGCCTACGACCGCAAGGACGCCCAGGGGCTCAGGTTCGGCGACGAGCTCGAACGCATCGGCTTCAAGGGGCCGCAGCCGGTTGGCGGGCGCACGCTGCGCGCGCTGTTCGAACTGCACATCGAGCAGGGGCCGATCCTCGAGGCCGAGGGCAAGGAGGTCGGCGTGGTCTCTCACGGCCAGGGGCTGTGGTGGCTCGAGGTGACGCTGAGCGGCAAGGAAGCCCACACCGGCTCGACGCCGATGGCGATGCGCAGGAACGCCGGCCTCGGCATGGCGCGCATCACCGAGCTCGTCCATCACATCGCCATGGAGCATCAGCCGGCCGCGGTCGGCGCCATCGGCCACGTCGACATCTATCCCAATTCGCGCAACGTCATACCGGGCAGGGCGGTGTTCACGATCGACTTCCGGTCGCCGGATCTTGAGACCCTCGACCGCATGAAGGCCAAGCTCGAAGCACAGGCGCCCGAGATCGCCAAGGAGCTCGGCCTCGGCATTGCCATCGAGGCGGTCGGCCACTTCGATCCGGTCACCTTCGACACCGATTGCGTCAAGACGGTGCGCGACGCCGCCGCGCGGCTCGGCTACGCGCACCGCGACCTCGTCTCCGGTGCCGGTCACGACGCCTGCTGGGTCAACCAGGTGGCGCCGGTGGCGATGGTGATGTGTCCGTGCGTCGACGGCCTCAGCCACAACGAGGACGAAGAGATCAGCGAAGCATGGGCGAGCGCCGGCACCAACGTGCTCCTGCACGCGGCGCTGGCGACGGCGGAGATCGTGACATGAGCACTGGCCAGTCGGTGCGCGAGGCGGCGGCGGGCCGCCGGACGATGCTGGAGGGGTTCTACCGGGCCTTCAACGAGCGTGACATCGACACCGCGCTGGAACATCTCGCGCCGGGGGTCGACTGGCCGGCGGGCATGACCGGCCGGCGGATCGTCGGGCGGGCGGCGGTGCGCGACTACTGGCAGAAGCAGTGGCAGGAGCGCGACCCGCGCGTCGAGCCGCTCACGATCGACGTCGAGCCGGACGGCTCGGCGCGCGTGCTGGTCGACCAGCTGATCCGCTCACTGGACGGCAAGATTCTTGCGAAGCGGCAGATCGAGCACGTCTACGAGTTTGAAGGGCCATTCATCAGGCGCATGACCATCCTCGACAGCGGCAGGTTCGAAAATGATGAAGAGGACTGAGCGGCGCTGCTGCCAGCCAGCCAAGAGGTGCAGCCAATGACCACGGTGATCAAGAACGGCACGATCGTGACCGCCGACCTGAGCTACGTCGGCGATGTCGCCATCGACGGCGGCGTCATCACTGCCATCGGCAAGAACCTCAAGGGCGACAAGACGCTCGACGCCGCCGGCTGCTACGTCATGCCCGGCGGCATCGATCCCCATACCCATCTCGAAATGCCGTTCATGGGCACCACCTCGACCGACGACTTCTCGTCGGGCACCCGTGCCGCACTCACCGGCGGCACCACCATGGTGGTCGATTTCTGCCTGCCCAACCCCGACCAGCCGCTGATCGACGCGCTGCAGACCTGGCATCAGAAGGCGGGCAAGGCGGCGAGCGACTACTCCTTCCACATGGCGATCACCTGGTGGGGCGAGCAGGTGTGGAAGGACATGGAGGAGGTGGTCAAGCGCGGCGTCAACACCTTCAAGCACTTCATGGCCTACAAGGGCGCGCTGATGGTGAACGACGACGAGATGTACCAGTCGTTCCTGCGCTGCGCCGAGCTCGGTGCGCTGCCGCTGGTGCACGCGGAGAACGGCGACGTCGTCGCCCGCCTGCAGCAGAAATACATGACCGCTGGCACCACCGGCCCGGAGGGGCACGCCTATTCGCGCCCGCCCGACGTCGAGGGCGAGGCCGCCAACCGCGCCATCATGATCGCCGACCAGGCAGGGGTGCCGCTTTACATCGTGCACGTCTCCTGCGAGGCCGCCCACGAGGCCATCCGCCGCGCCCGCATGCTGGGCAAACGCGTCTACGGCGAGCCGCTCATCCAGCATCTCACCCTCGACGAAACGGAGTACTTCAACCAGGACTGGGACTATGCCGCCCGGCGCGTGATGTCGCCGCCGTTCCGCGACAAGCGCAACCAGGATTCGTTGTGGGCCGGACTCGCCGCCGGCTCGCTGCAGGTCGTCGCCACCGACCACTGCGCCTTCACCACCGAGCAGAAGCGCATGGGGGTCGGTGACTTCACCAGGATCCCCAACGGCACCGGCGGGCTGGAAGACCGCATGCCGGTGTTGTGGACCAAGGGCGTGACGACCGGCCGGCTGACCATGAACGAGTTCGTCGCCGTCACCTCGTCGAATTCGGCCAAGATCCTCAACATCTATCCGAGGAAAGGCGCCATCGCCGTCGGCAGTGATGCCGACATCGTGGTGTGGGATCCGAAAAAATCGAAAACGATCTCCGCCAAGAGCCAGGCCTCGATCATCGACTACAACGTCTTCGAGGGTTTCGAGGTGACGGGGCTGCCCCGCTTCACGCTGTCACGCGGCGAGGTCATCTTCAGCGACGGCAAGCTCGACGCCGAGGACGGTCGCGGCCGCTTCGTCGAGCGCCCGCCCAACCCGCCGGTCAGCCAGGCACTGTCGTCGTGGAAGGCGTTGACCACGCCGCGGCCGGTCAAACGAGCGGGCATTCCGGCGGGGGTGTGAGACTTTGGTCGGCCGCACGTCTCGACGCCCATTGCCTGTGAGCCCGCGCGGAGAAGTGTCGTGGACGCGATGACGGCGCAGGGAACCGCCAGCGCGAGCCGGTCCGCCGCCACGGTCATCGCCATAGAACATCTGTCGCTGACGTTCACGACCGCCGACGGGGCGGTGCCGGCGCTTGCCGAGATCGACCTTGAGGTCAGACGCGGCGAGTTCGTGTCGCTGATCGGGCCGTCCGGCTGCGGCAAGACGACGTTGCTCAGGCTGATCGCCGACCTCGAGCAGCCGACCGCCGGATCGATCACCATCAACGGCGTCAGCCCGCGCGAGGCGCGGATGAAACGCTCCTATGGCTACGTCTTCCAGGCGCCGGCGCTCTATCCATGGCGCAACATCGCCCGCAACGTTGCCCTGCCGCTGGAAGTCATGGGCCTGGCGCGGGCCGAGCGCGATCGTCGCGTCGCCGCCAACCTCGAACTGGTCAACCTCACCGGCTTCGAGCGCAAGTTTCCCTGGCAGCTTTCCGGCGGCATGCAGCAGCGCGTGTCGATCGCCCGTGCGCTTGTCGTCGAGCCCGACCTCTTGTTGATGGACGAGCCGTTCGGCGCGCTCGACGAGATCGTCCGCGACCATCTCAACGAGCAGCTGCTCGCCCTGTGGGAGAAGACCGACAAAACCGTGGTCTTCGTCACCCACTCGATCCCGGAGGCGGTGTTCCTGTCGACCCGCATCGTGGTGATGACGCCGCGGCCGGGCAAAATCTACGACGTGATCGACTGCGACCTGCCGCGCTTGCGCAACCTCGACATTCGCGAGACGCCGGAATTCCTCAAGATCGCGCACCGCGTCCGCCAGGGCCTGAGAGCCGGGCACAGCTATGAGGATTGAGATCGTGTCAGCATCGCCGGGGGTCGCCGCATGAGCGCCGCCGCGGCGACCGTCGCCGACGGGGCGGCGGCGACCGGTGTCGTCGGCCGGATTCTCGCCAGCCGCTTCGTGGCGGTGACGGTCGTTGCCGTGGCGATCATCGCGGTGTGGTACGTCGGCGCGCTGCTGCTCAACACCCCGGGTGAGCGTGAGGCGGACGCCCGCGCTCACCTGCAACCGGGCTTCAGCGAGTTCGTCCAGCGCGCGTGGAACCAGTCGCGGCCGGTACTGCCGTCGCCGCATCAGGTCGGGGTGGAACTTTATAAATCGGTGATCCTGTTGCCGCCGACCTCGAAGCGCAGTCTCGTCTATCACGGCTGGGTGACTCTCTCGTCGACGGTGGTCGGCTTCGCCATCGGCACGCTGCTCGGCATCCTGCTCGCCGCCGCCATCGTCCACGCGCGCACCCTCGACCGCAGCCTGATGCCGTGGATCGTCTCGTCGCAGACGGTGCCGATCCTCGCCATCGCGCCGATGATCATCGTCGTGCTCGCCGCCATCAACATCACCGGCCTCCTGCCCAAGGCGATCATCTCCACCTACCTTTCGTTCTTCCCGGTGACGGTCGGCATGGTGAAGGGGCTGCGCTCGCCCGATCCCATGCACGTCGACATCATGCACACCTACAATGCCAGCCGCTGGCAGGTGTTCTGGAAGCTGCGCCTGCCCTCGGCGTTGCCGTTCCTGTTCGTGTCGATGAAGGTGGCGGTGGCCGCGAGCCTGGTCGGCGCGATCGTCGGCGAGCTGCCCACCGGCGCCGTCGCCGGCCTCGGCGCGCGCCTGCTCACCGGTTCCTACTACGGCCAGACGGTGCAGATGTGGGCGGCACTGGTGGTCGCTTCGCTGCTGGCCGGAGCGCTGGTCGGCAGCGTCGGCATCGTCCAGCGCATCGTCCTCGCCCGCATGGGGATCGCCCGCCGATGAGCGCCCAGCGCGACGCCTGGCAGGCGTGGGCCGCCCTGGTCTGCTTTGTCGCCGCGCTGGCGATGCCGCTGACGGTCGCCGGCGGCGGGCAACTCTATCTGCTCGGCGGCGGCACCAGATCCATTCTGGTCGCGCTCATCATCCTGCTTGCCGTCGTCGCCGCCATCCGGCCGGCCGGGCGGGCGGTCGCCGACCTGTTGCTGGCGGTGGCGGCGGTGGCCACGGTCGCGTGGGCGCTGATTTCCCTGCCGAAGGTGGAAGCGCGGCCGGAGCTCGGCTACTGGGCGCTGGTGGCGAGCGCCTGGCTCCTGTGCTGGCGGCTGGTGGCCAACCTGTCTGTGGTCGACGGGCGCGGCATGAGGGCGCGGCTGTTGCGCATCGCGGTGCCGGCAGTGTTCGGCCTGACGGTGCTGTTCCTGTGGGAGGTGTTGGTGCGCGGCTTCGCGGTTTCGCCCGTGCTGTTGCCGCCGCCGAGCGCGGTCTGGGCGCGACTGACCGGGTCGGTGCCGCTCCTGTTCGACGATTTCCGCCAGACCTTCCTCAAGGCGGTGCTTGCCGGCTACGCCATCGGGTGCGGCGCCGGCTTCATCGTCGCCCTGCTCATCGACCGGGTGCCGTTCCTCAAGCGCGGCCTGCTGCCGATCGGCAACCTGGTCTCGGCCCTGCCGATGGTCGGCATCGCGCCGATCATGGTCATGTGGTTCGGCTTCGATTGGCCGTCGAAGGCGGCGGTGGTGGTGGTGATGACCTTCTTCCCCATGCTGGTCAATACCGTCGTCGGACTCGACGCGGCCGAGCGGACCGAGCGCGACCTGATGCAGACCTACGCCGCCGACCATCGTCAGACGCTGATCAAGCTCAGGCTGCCGGCGGCGCTGCAGTTCATCTTCAACGGCCTCAAGATCAACACCACGCTTGCCCTCATCGGCGCCATCGTTGCCGAATTCTTCGGTACGCCGATCGTCGGCATGGGCTTCCGCATCTCGACCGCGGTCGGTCGGCTGTCGATCGACATGGTGTGGGCGGAAATAGCGGTTGCGGCGCTTGCCGGCTCCGCGTTCTATGGGGTGATGGCGCTTGTCGAGCGCGCGTGCACCTTCTGGCATCCGTCCTTCCGGACACGAGTGAACTAGGACGGCAGTTCGTAGACCCAATGGAGGGGTGAATGAAGAAAGTCATGATGACGTTGCTGGCGACCGGTTTCGCCCTCGCCGCCGGATCGGCGATGGCGGCCGACGCCGTAACGCTGCAGCTGAAGTGGGTGGCAGACGCCCAGTTCGCTGGCTATTTCGTGGCGAAGGACAAGGGCTTCTACAAGGACGAGAATCTCGACGTCACCATCAAGCCGGGCGGCCCCGACACGGCGCCCGAGCAGGTCATCGCCGGCGGCGGTGCCGACGTGATCGTCGACTGGATGGCGGCGGCGCTGGTCGCCCGCGAGAAGGGCGTGCCGCTGGTCAACATCGCCCAGCCGTTCAAGCGCGGCGGCCTTGAGCTCACCTGCTGGAAGTCGAGCGGCATCAAGTCGCCGGCCGACCTCAAGGGCAAGAAGCTGGGCGTGTGGTTCTATGGCAACGAGTATCCGTTCTACGCCTGGATGTCGATGCTCGGCATCAACGCCCAGGGCGACCAACCCGACGTGACCGTCCTCAAGCAGGCGTTCAACGTCGACCCGCTCCTGCAGCACCAGGCCGACTGCATCTCGACCATGACCTACAACGAATATTGGCAGGTGCTCGAATCCGGCGTGAGTCCCGACGAGCTGATCGTGTTCAAGTACAGCGACGAGGGCGCCGCGATGCTCGAGGACGGCCTCTACACGCTCGAGGACAAGCTCAAGGACCCGGCCTTCGCCGACAAGATGACCCGTTTCGTCAAGGCCTCGATGAAGGGTTGGGATTATGCCCAGCAGCACCCGGATGAGGCCGTGCAGATCGTCATGGACAACGACACCACCGGCGCGATCGACGAGACCCATCAGACCCACATGATGGCCGAGATCAACAAGCTCACCGCGGGCTCGACTGGCGTGCTCGCCAAAGCCGACTACGACCGCACGGTGAAGATGCTCCTCGACCAGAAGATCATCACCAAGCAGCCGCAGGGCGCCTGGACCAACTCGGTCACCGACGCCGCCGGCCTCGACAAGATGTGACCGCGTCGCATTCGGAAAACACCACGAGCGGGCGCCCTCGGGCGCCCGCTTTTCTTTCACCGGCGCACCAGCGGCACCGTGTAGGTGGTCGCGGTGCCGGTGAGGCAGTCCTCGCCGGCGGCGTTCACCACGCTGGTCGCGAGCGTGCAGATCGGTTTGTCGTCGCGCACCTTGGTCACCTCGACGCGGGCGACGATCTCCTCGTCGACGCCGACCGCCTTGACGAACTTCCACTCGACGCCGAGGAAGACCGTGCCGGGGCCGGGCAGGTCCTCGGCGACGACGGCGTTGAGCAGACCCGAGGTGACGCCGCCCTGGACGATCAGCTTGCCGAACACGGAGGCTTCGGCCAGCGCGCGATCGTAGTGCAGCGGGTTGCGGTCGCCGGTGATGGCGGTGAACGCCTCGATGTCGCTCATGGCCGTGGTGCGGGTGCGCTCGGCGACGGCACCCACCGCCGGCTTGCCGTTGACGACCCCGGCCCAGCCGTCGGTCACGGTCTCGCTCACCGCTGGGTCAGCTTCAGCTCGATGCGG